>NZ_JBEOXU010000186.1:0-9568 GCF_040296725.1 Streptomyces sp. NPDC002044 | reverse complement strand
GGCGCCTCGTGCGCACCGACCGGATCGAGCTGGACATCGACGGCCCGCTGACGGCGGTGCCGGAGCTGGTGAGCCACCCGTCCGACGACGGTCACCCGACCGACACCGTCACCGCCCTGCCGCTGGTGGCGCTGCTGCTGGCGGTGACCACCGCCGGGTTCGGGGTCACCGTGCTGGGCTCGGTGGACTCCTCACGGCTGGAGGCGGCCCGGCAGGCCGTCGGCGGCGACAGCCGGATCCTCGCGCGGGAGGGCGACCCCCTGCCGCAGGAGCTGGTCCGGGCCGCCGCCGCGCTGCCGGGAGTGCGTACCTCCGTACCCGTGTGGACGAGCGACGACGCGTTCCTGTTCGGCGCCGCCCAGGGCTCCCCCCACGTCACGGTGGTCGTCGCCGATCCGGTGGCGTACGCCGACCTGGCCCGGACGGCCGGGCGTGGCGGATTCGATCCCGGCGTCCTCGCGGCGGGCGGCCCCGGCTCCCCCGTGCCGGCCCTGTTCAGCAGTGACCTCGTCGGCCCGGCGGGCGCGGGCCCGGAGGCACTGCGGCTGCGGGTCGGCGGTGACGAACTCCGGGTCAGGGCCGCCGCCGTGGTGGACGGGACGCCCGCGCTGGACGCCTCCGCGAAGGCCACGATCGTGCTGCCGGCCGGGCCGGCGGCCGCGGCCGTGCCGGGGTCCGCCCGGCCCAACCGGTGGTTCGCGACCGGCCTCACCGACGATGCCCGGCTCGCGGGGCTGGTCACCTCCACCGTTGCGGGGGCGACGGCGGAGCAGTACCGGACCGCCACCAGCTCCGGCATCGTGGCCGGGCTGGCCGCGGACCCGCTCCAGCGGTCGGCCGGCCGGCTGTTCTGGGCCTCGCTGGCGGGCGCGGCGGGCTTCGCCCTGCTGGCCGTACTGCTGACCCTGGTCCGGGCCGCGCCCGAACGGCCCGCGCTGCTGGCCCGGTTGCGCACCATGGGCCTGCGGCCCCGGCAGGGTGTGGCGCTGATCCTGGCGGAGGCCCTGCCGCAGGCGCTGGCCGCGTCGTTCGGCGGTGCGCTGGTGGCACTGTCGGCGGTGGCCCTGCTCGGGCCGGCCGTGGACCTGTCCACGCTCGTCGGCTCGCCGGTGCCGACCGGGCTGCGGCCGCACGTGTGGCCCGTACTGTCCCAGTCGCTGGGCCTGGCGGGCCTGGTGTCGGCGGTCGTGCTGGCCGAGGCCGCGATATCCGGCAGGCGACAGATCACCACCGAGTTGAGAGCGGGAGACCAGCGATGAGCAGCGAGGCGCCGACCTACCAGGAGCTGCGGCAGCGGGCGCTGGCCGCCGCCGCACCCCGCGGGCACGCGGCCGGGACCGCGATCGTCTGCGACCGCCTGGTCCGCGTCTTCACCACGGCCGGGGTGGAGGTCCAAGCCCTGCAGGGGCTCGAAATGACCGTCGCACAGGGTGAGTTGATGGCGTTGGTCGGTGCTTCGGGCAGCGGGAAGTCCACCTTGCTGGGCATTCTCGCCGGGCTGGACGTCCCGACGGCCGGTAGCGCCACCGTCGGCGGCTACGACCTGCTGGAGATGTCCCCCCGGGACCGGCTGCGCTACCGCCGCGAGGCCGTCGGCTTCGTCTGGCAGCAGACGGCGCGCAACCTGCTCCCTTTCCTGACCGCCGCGCAGAACATCGCGCTCCCGATGCAGCTGCGGGGCGGCCGGCGAGGAGCGGCCCGGCGCCACGCGGCGCGCACCGCCGAGCTGCTGGAGGCCCTGGACATCGCCGACCTCGCCGGCCGCCGGCCCGCCGCGCTCTCCGGCGGCCAGCAGCAGCGGGTGGCCATCGCCGTCGCCATGGCCAACGATCCCGCCGTCCTCCTGGCAGACGAGCCGACCGGGGAGCTCGACTCCGAGACCGGGGCGGCGGTCTTCGAGGCCTTCCGGACCGTGAACCGGGAACTCGGCGCGACGGTGGTCATCGTCACCCACGACCCCCTCGTGGCCGGTGAGGTCCGGCGCACGGTCGCCATGCGCGACGGCCGCACCAGCACCGAGGTGCTGCGGCGCACCGTCACCGACGAACACGGCGGCGAATCCGTGAGCGAACGCGAGTACGTCATGCTCGACCGCACCGGCCGCGTCCAGCTCCCGCACACGTTCCTCGAGGCCCTCGGCATGGAGCACCGCGTCGCGGTCGATCTCGCCTCCGACCACATCGAACTCCGCCCGGACAGCCACGGCGCCGCCGGTGGCTCCGGCGAGTCCGGCGCCTGAACCGCGCGCCGCCGGGCCACCCCGCCACAGCGCTTCCCCGGCTCCGCCCCGAGTGTTCCGTCACTTACCCGGCCCGGGGGTCGTTAGGGCCTGGGGGTTGACTCGGGGGCGAAGGGATGACGGTATGCGGCAGTTTCCTCTGGAGATGCACCACGTGACACCCGGTCGGGTGGTCGAGTGGCGGTTGCGGTCCACGGCGGCGGAAGCCGACGGCCGGGGCGAAGGGGCGGGCAGGAGGGCGTCCTTCAACCAGGACAAGCACTTCACCGTCGCCGAGGAGAGCCGGGCCGCCGACGACCCCGTCGCCTCGTGGCTCGCGGTCACCTTCGAGGTGGCCGGGGCACTGGACGAACCGGCCCTGGCCCGGGCGCTGCTCACCTTCGTGCAGCGCCACGAGGTGCTGCGGTGCGCGTTCCGGCGGCTGGCCGGGGAGCTCGCCTGCGAGCCCTTCGCACCCGGCGAACTCGCCCTCGACGCCGAGCACGTGGGGACGTTCGACACCTCGGAGCGGCTGCGCGGCTTCCTCGTCGAGCGGTTCACCCGGAGCATCGACACCCTGTCGTGGCCGCTGTTCGTCATGGGCGCGGTGCTCCGCGAGGACTCGGCCACGGTCTACCTCGCCTTCGACCACATCGTGTGCGACGGCATGTCGATGCCGGTGGTCGTCCAGGAGGTGATGACGGCGTACGAGGCCCTGTGCCGCGGCGAGGAGATCGAGGCCCAGGCCGCGCCGAGCTACCTGGACTTCGCGGAGGAGCAGCGCCGCCGCTACCTGTCCATCGACTCCGACGACGGGCGGCTGGACTACTGGAAGTCCTTCATGGGCCCGGAAGGGGAGTTCTTCCCGCGCTTCCCCCTGGACCTCGGCGTGGAGCCGGGCCGGATGTACCCGATCGTCAACGAGGCGTCGCTGCTGCTGGACTCCGGTGAGGCGGAGGTCTTCGAGAAGACGTGCCTGTCGGTCGGCGGCAAGCCGTTCATGGGGGTGCTCGCCTCGGTCGCGGTGTGTCTGCGCGAGGCGGGCGGGCCCGGGGTCTACCGGGGGCTGATGCCGGTCAGCGAGCGCGGCCGCGATACGTGGGCGGACTCGGTGGGCTGGTTCGTGAACACCATGCCGATCGAGTTCGACGCCTCGCCCGGCCGGGACTTCGGCCAGGTCATGGCGGGGGTCCGGGCCGGGTTCGGCGAGATGATCGGGCACATCGACGTGCCGTTCGTCCGGGCGTGGGAGCTGCTGGCCCCCGAGGACTTCGCCGCCCGGTCCTGGCCGTACCCGGTGAACTTCTTCTCGTACATCGACATGCGCAAGTGCCGGGGCGCCGAGCGGCACGACGAGTGGCGGCCCGCCACGCACGTGTGGTCGGCGCGCGCCAACGGGGCGTGCTCCTGGTTCCAGCGGGACGCCGAGGGGCTGCACATGAACTCGCTCTACGTGGACACCGCCGCGGCCCGGCGCACCATGGGCGACTTCCAGGAGGCACTGAGCCAGACGGTCCGGGAGGTCACCCGCTCCGGCGGCTTCGGCCGGCCCATCGCGCTGACCGCGCCGCGGCGCCCGGCGCGGACGCCGCTCGACGTGGCCGCGTTCGCCCGCCGCGGCTGAGGCGGGGCGGCCGCCGCGAACCGGTTTCCCGCCCGTTCAGAGGCGGGCGGCGCGCTGGAGGAGCAGGGCGCGCTCCTGCCCGTTGTGCGTGAGGGTGGCGGCCCGCTCGAACTCCGCACGGGCCTCCGCCGGGCGGCCGAGCCGCTCCAGCAGGTCGCCCCGTACGCTCGGCAGCAGGTGGTAGGCGCGCAGGGCGGGTTCCGCCGCCAGGGCGTCGACCAGCGGCAGCGCCGCCTCGGGCCCCTGGGCCATCGAGACGGCCACCGCCCGGTTCAGCTCCACCACCGGGGACGGGACGAGGAGGACCAGCCTGCCGTACAGGGTGGCGATGGCCGTCCAGTCGGTGTCCTGGTAGCGGACGGCCGCCGCGTGGCAGCCGGCGATGGCGGCCTGGACGGAGTACGGGCCGGTTCCCGCGTGCCGCATCGCCGCGATGCCCCGGTGGATGAGCATCCGGTTCCACTTGGACCGGTTCTGGTCGGCGAGCAGCACCGGCTCGCCGGCGGGGCCGGTGCGTGCGGCGGTCCGGGAGGTCTGGAACTCCAGCAGGGCGGCGAGCCCGTGCACCTCGGGCTCGGCGGGCATCAGGGCGGCCAGGACGCGGGCGAGGCGCAGGGCGTCCTCGCACAGGGCCGGGCGGACGAGGTCGTCGCCCGCGGTCGCCGAGTACCCCTCATTGAAGACCAGGTAGATGACCTCCAGCACCGAGGCGAGCCGCTCGTCGCGGTCGGTCCCGTACGGCACCTCGAAGGGGACGCCCGCCTTGGCCAGCGTCCGCTTCGCCCGGACGATGCGCTGGGCGACGGTGGCCTCCGAGGTGAGGAAGGCGCGGGCGATCTCCTGGGTGCTCAGTCCGCCCATCAGGCGCAGGGTGAGGGCGATCCGGGCCTCGGTCGCCAGGACCGGGTGGCAGGAGGTGAAGACCAGCCGCAGCAGGTCGTCGTCGATGTCGTCCGGGTCGGCCGGCTCGGCGGGCGGCGGCACGTCCTCCAGGGTCCGGCCGACCTCCGCGAGCTTGCGCGCGTACGTCTCCTTGCGGCGGACGAGGTCGATCGCGCGGTGCTTGGCGGTGGCCGTGAGCCAGGCGCCCGGCCGGTCGGGGACGCCGGTGGCGGGCCACTGCTCCAGGGCGGCGACGACGGCGTCCTGGGCGAGTTCCTCGGCGATGCCGACGTCCCGCACGATCCGGGCGACGGCCGCGATGATCCGCGCGGACTCGATCCTGAACACCGTTTCGACCGCCTGGGCCGTACTCACTGCCGTCACGGCCACCCATCAGAGCAGCCGTGACGCGGCAGGGCAAACGCGGCGCGGGACGCCGCCGGGTCACATCTCCTGGATCTCGCGCACCTCGGCGCTGAGGTTCCAGTGGGCCGGGTGGATCTCCAGGAACCGCTTGGTCCACTCGATGGCCTCGGCCTTGTCCTTGCACTGGCTCAGGGAGTAGCCGCCGACGACCTCCTTGGTCTCGGTGAAGGGGCCGTCGGTGTAGCTGATCTTCCCGCCGGACCAGCCGACCCGGGTGGCCTCGGAGGTGGGGAGCAGCCCGGCGGTGTCGAGCATGACCCCGGCCTTGGTGATCTCCTCCAGGAGGGCGCCCATGCGCTGCTCGAAGTCGGCGGGGAAGCCCTCGGTGGGCTGGTTCTGCTCGTCGATGCGGATCATCGTCAGGAAGCGCGGCATGGTGACTCCTCGGTCGCGAGGGCGGGGCCGTTCCCCGCCTCTCACCTCTGCGTCGAACGGGAGGCGTCCGGATCGACAGCTCCCGGAAGATTCTTCAAAGAAACTTCGGGAGCGGCCACCGGACCGGCCGTCCGGACCCTCCCCCCGGCTGCTACCCGCGAGTAGGATCGGCGGGCCCAGGCCGCTCCCGAGAGGAAACCCGATGCCGCGCCCCTCCTCCCCCCTGCTCCTCGCCGGACTGCTGGCCGGGTCCGCGGTCGCCCACGCGGCCCTGCCCCGGCCGTTCGACGCGATGGTCCCCCGCTCGCTGCCGGGCCGGCCGCGGCAGTGGACGTACGCGAGCGGGGTGGCCGAGCTCGCCCTCGCCGCGGGCGTCGCCCATCCGCGGACCCGGCGTACGGCGGCACTGGCCGCGGCGGTGTTCTTCGTCGGGGTCCTTCCGGCGAACGTGAAGATGGCCGCCGATGCCCGGCGCGGCTCCCCCGCCGCCCGGGCCGCGACGCTCGCCCGGCTGCCGCTCCAGGTGCCGCTGGTGCTGTGGGCCCGCAGCGTGAGCCGCAACGCGGCGGGCCGCTGAGGCGTCCGGCACGTACCCGTATCCGGCACGTCCCCGGATCCGGCCCGCATCCGGTCGCGGGGCCTCGCCGGAAGTGCGGTACGAGCCCCCGGTCACACGTCGGCGGACCGGGGGCTCAGTCGGGTCGGCCGACGCGGACACGGACGCCGACGCCGCCAGCGTCGCGCGGACACCGGTCGGCGTTCGGCCGTCAGCGGCTGTCGCCCGTCCAGTCCCAGCGGCCCGGATCGGCGGGGCGGCGCCGGTAGTGGGCGCGGCCGCCGGCGCCGTAGCGCCCTATCTCCGTGGGGAGGCGGGCCTCTTCGGCGAGCTGGGGCGCGCTCCAGCCGGTGACGTCGAGAAGGAGCCCGTCGAGGGGGCCTCCCACGAGTTCGCCGTACACGTGGCCGGGGCGGGGGCCGGGGTCGGGGTCGTCGTGGTCGGCGCCGTAGACCCGGCGCCGGAGCATCCTGTCGTCCATGGGCCCAGCTTCACAGGCGCCACTGACAACGGGCCCGGCGCGGGCCGCCGCGCCGACCGGCGATGATGAGGGGCGGCCCGGCGACCACCGGCGGGACGCGCGAGCGAGGAGCGGCACGTATGGCACGTCGGGTACACCAGCCACTGGAGGACCAGGAGTTCGACTTCATCCTCTCCATGACGCCCGGGCCGGTCCTCGCCTACTTCTGCGGGACCTGGCCCAAGGCCGTCGAGGGCTGCCGGGCGATGGACGCGGTCGTGGCCGAGCTGTCCCAGGAGTACGGGACGCGGTTCACCGCCGTACGCACCGACATCACCCGCTGCCCCGGCCCGACCAGGCGTTACGGGGTGACCGGCGCCCCGACCGCCGTGCTCCTGAAGGACGGCGCGGCGGTCGCGAGCCAGGCCGGACCGATGACCCGCGAGGAGTTCCGGGAGTTCCTGGACGCGCATCTGTAGGACGCCCGCCGCCCACCGCCCACCACCCTCTGCCCACCTCCACCACCCACCCACCCACCGGACGCCCCCCGGATTCGCACCCCGCCGACTGGGCTCTGTGGGCGAACTTGGGTGATCTGGCCGAAAGTGGCATAGGGCGGATAGGTGCCTCAGGCATGTAATGGAGTCCGGCAAGACGGAACCATCGCAGCGAGGTGCTTCATGTCCGAGACCGTCGCGTTCCCCCAGGACCGAACCTGCCCCTACCACCCGCCGGCCGCGTACGAGCCACTGCGGCAGGGCCGCCCGCTCTCCCGGGTCACCCTCTTCGACGGACGCTCCGTATGGGTCGTCACCGGGCACGCCGAGGCGCGCGCCCTGCTCTCCGACGGGCGGCTGTCCACCGACCGCGAGAACGCCGCGTTCCCCACCCCCACGAAGCGGTTCGCGGGCCTGAAGGTCCGGCGCACCGCGCTGCTCGGGGTCGACGACCCCGAGCACAACATCCAGCGCCGGATGCTGATCCCCAGCTTCACGCTGAAGCGGACCGCCGACCTGCGCCCGCGGATCCGCGAGACCGTGGACCGGCTGATCGACGGGATGGTGGCCGCGGGGCCGCGGGCGGAGCTCGTGAGCGCCTTCGCCCTGCCGGTGCCCTCGATGGTGATCTGCGCCCTGCTCGGAGTCCCGTACGGGGACCACGAGTTCTTCGAGGGGCAGTCGCGGCGGCTGCTGCGCGGACCGGAGGCCGCCGATGTGGAGGACGCCCGGCGGCGGCTGGACGCGTACCTCGTCGACCTCGTCGAGCGCAAACGCCGGGAGCCCGGCGAGGGACTGCTCGACGAACTGATCGCCCGGCGTCTGGAGACCGGCGAGATCGACGTCGAGGAGCTGGTCTCGCTCGCGGTGATCCTGCTGGTCGCCGGGCACGAGACCACCGCCAACATGATCTCCCTCGGCACCTTCACCCTGCTGCGGCACCCGGAACAGCTGGCCGAACTGCGGGCCGAGCCCGAGCTGATGCCGACGGCCGTCGAAGAGCTGATGCGGTTCCTGTCGATCGCGGACGGGATGCTGCGGGTGGCCACCGAGGACATCGAGGTCGGCGGGGTGACGGTCCGCACGGACGACGGGGTGGTCTTCTCCACGTCCGTCATCAACCGCGACGGGGAGGTCTTCGACGAACCCGACCGGCTGGACTGGCACCGGCCCAACCGGCACCACCTGGCCTTCGGCTTCGGCATCCACCAGTGCCTGGGCCAGAACCTGGCCCGCGCGGAGATGGAGATCGCCCTGTCCGCGCTCTTCGAACGGCTCCCCGGCCTGCGGCTGGCGGCCGATCCGGACCGCATCCCCTTCAAGCCCGGCGACACGATCCAGGGCATGGTCGAACTCCCCGTGGCGTGGTGAGGGGCGTGGTGCGGGGCGGGCCCGCCGGCCGCGTGGCGATCAGCATCGACACCGGGGCGTGCATCGGCGCCGGACAGTGCGCGCTGACCGCGCCCGGGGTGTTCACCCAGGACGACGACGGCATCAGCCAGCTGCTGCCGGGCCGTGAGGACGGCGCGGGCAGCGCACTGGTCCGCGAGGCCGCCCGGGCCTGCCCGGTCTCGGCCATCTCGGTGGGGGCGGCCTGAAGGCCGGCAGCCGGAAGCCGAAGGGGGCCGGGCCCGCCGGAGCACACCGCCGGCCCCGGCCCCGCACGCACACCAGCCCTCGCACCCGCACCCGCACCCGCACCCGTACCCGCCGGAAGGACTTCCTGTACAGTTGTCCAGGAAATGGGGGCGCCGCCACGGCCATCCCCGCCCGACCCTTCCGAGAAGTGGAGGCGGCCATGCACGCGGTCGCTCACGTCCTCATCGGCCTCGTCGCCGCGCTGCACGCGTACTTCCTGGTCCTGGAGATGTTCCTGTGGCAGCGGCCTCCGGGCCGCGCCCTGTCCGGCTTCGACGCGGACACCGCCCGCCTCACCGCCCCCCTCGCGGCCAACCAGGGCCTGTACAACGGCTTCCTGGCCGCCGGCCTGGTCTGGGCGCTGGTCATCGACTCGCTCGCCACGCAGATCTTCTTCCTCGTCTGTGTGATCATCGCCGGGGTCTACGGGGCGGCCACCGCCAACAAGCGCATCCTGTTCGCCCAGGCCCTGCCGGGCGCGCTCGCCCTCGGCGCCGCGCTTCTGGCCGCGTGACCTCCTCCGTACGCCCCGAGGACCCCCGTACGGCCCGTACGAAGGCGAGGCTGCGCGAGGGCCTCCTCGCCGAGTGCGCGCAACGGCCGCTCGCCGAGGTGAGCGTGTCCGCGGTGGTCCGCCGGGCGGAGGTCGGCCGCGCCACCTTCTACCTGCACTACGAGGACCTCACCGCGCTCGCCGTGGACGCGTGCGCCGATGTGGTCCACGCCGGGGTCGACGCCCTGCACGCCTGGCAGACCGGCCCCTCGGCGCGCGCCCCGGCGCGGCCGCCCGCCGCGCTGGCCGAGTTCCTGGCCGGGGCGGCCGGGCGGGCCGCCCTGTACCGCACTCTGCTGCTGCCGGGCGGCGGCGGCCCCCTCGGCGACCGGCTCCACC
>NZ_JBEOXU010000185.1:0-9898 GCF_040296725.1 Streptomyces sp. NPDC002044 | reverse complement strand
GGCCGGGTCGGGGTCGCGGAGCAGCTCCTCCTTGTGCGCGCCCTTGCGGCAGGGGTTGATGAACGGCCCCTCGAAGGACCGCCAGGAGGGGACCCGACCATGTCCGAGTCCGAGTCCGGTCAGGACCGGCCCGAGCGGGACGGGGGCGGGGGCGAGGCCCCCGCCGCGTCGCCCGAACACCTGACCCGCCTCGCCGACGGGGTGGTGGAACTGCGCAAGCGCGGGGGAACCGCCGCCCGGCGTTCGCCCACGGAGGGCGGCCGCGCCCCGGCCGGGGAGGCCGACGCCCGGGACGCGCACTACGCTGCGGGGAACGAGGTGCCCGACCCCCGTCTGGAGGCCATGGCCCGCCGGGCGGCGGACCGGGCCGGTCGGCCGCGTGCGTGACGCGGCCGGTGGAGCACCCGGGGCAATCCGGCGGGGCCTCGGCTCCGAATCACCACACGAGCGGAAGGATCCGGGAGGATCGGGCCGTGGACGACGTGAAAGAGCTGGACACACTGCTCGGCCGGGTCGCCGAGGGCGACGAGACGGCCTTCGCCGCCGTGTACGAGGCGGTGAGCGGGTCCGTGCTGGGCGTGGCGCTGTCGGTCCTGCGCGACCGGGCCCAGGCCGAGGAGGTGGCCCAGGAGGTGCTCGTCGAGGTCTGGCGCTCCGCCGGCCGGTACCGGCCGGACCGGGGCAGTGTCCGCACGTGGGTGCTGACCATTGCCCACCGCCGGGCGGTGGACCGGGTCCGCTCCGCGCAGGCGGCGACGGACCGCGAGCGGCGGGCGGCGCGGCTGGAGGCGGCGCTGCCGGAGTTCGACGAGGTGAGCGAGGCGGTCGAGCACCGCGAGGAGCGGGACCGGGTACGGCGCTGCCTGGGCTCGCTGACCGAGATCCAGCGCCGGACGGTGGCCCTGGCCTACTACCGGGGGCTGACCTGCCGTGAAGTGTCCGAGTCGTTGTCGGTACCGCTGGGTACCGTCAAGACCCGGCTGCGGGACGGCTTGCTGCGGATGCGGGACTGTCTCGGGGTGAGCGACGGATGAGCACGGAGAACATGCACGGGGCGACGGGTGCGTATGTGGCGGACGCGCTGCCCGCGGCGGAGCGCGCCGCGTTCGAGGCCCACCTGGAGACGTGCCCGCCGTGCGAGCGAGAGGTACGGGAACTGGCCGCGACGGCGGCGCTGCTCGGCGGGGCCGTGGCGGTCCGGCCGCCGCCGGAACTGTTCGACGCGGTGATGCGCCGCGTCCGGGAGCTCCCGGCGCAACCGGCCGGACCGGCGGAGGCCGCGGAGCCGGCCGCGGAGGCCCGTCCCGCCTCCGAAGACGACCGGGCCGGGGCTCTCGCCGCTCCCGCCCGGGGCCGCGTCCGGCACGCGCGGCCCGGCCGGCCGTGGCTCCGGTGGGCGCTGGCGGCCTCTCTCGCGGCGGTCGCCGGGCTGGGCGGGGTCGCGGTCTGGCAGGCCGAGCAGGCCGGTACGGCGCGGCAGGACGCGCGCCGCGCCGAGGCCCGGGCGGCGGAGCTGGCCGGAGTACTGGCCGCCCCCGACGCCAAGCCCGTCACCGGCGAGCTCGCGAACGGCGGTACCGGCACCGTCGTGGTCTCCGAGGACCGGAACCGGGCGGTGTTCGTGGCCTCCGGGATGCCGGCCCCTCCTGAGGGGCAGGTGTACCAGCTGTGGTTCGCCGACCCGGCGGGCGCCATGCGTCCGGCCGGGCTGATGGACCCCGCACGGCCGGGCGCTCCGGAGCTGATGACCGGCCCGGTGAGCGGATCCACCGCGGTCGGGGTCACGCTGGAACCCGCGGGCGGTTCCCCCGCCCCGACCACCGAGCCGCTGATGGTGCTGGCCCTTCCCGCGCCCGGGACCCCGTAGGCCCCGTACGCCCCGTGGCGCCGGACCGGCGGGGCCGGCCCGCGGCGCGACCCCGTGAGGGGGCTCCCCATGAGCGGGACGAACGGCAGGGACCGCTCCCGTACGGGGTGTGCGGTGGGCGCCGTCAGCGGGGTGCTCGCGGCGGTGGCCGCGCCGGTGCGCGGACGCTTCCCGGTGCGCCGGTAGATTGACCACACAATCCGGACATCAGTCGTATCTCGTCCCGTACGTCAGGAGCCGGCGCCGTGGAGCTGACCAGCACGACGTTCCTCGTCACCCTGATCGCCGTCACCGCGCTCACGATGCTCACCGCGCTGCTGCTGTGGAACCGGGTGCCGGGGCCCGGCTGGGCCCGGTGGCCCGCGCGGGTGCTGATGCTCGGGCTGTGCCAGCTCACCGCCATCTGCGTGGTCGCCACCTGGATCAATGGCAGCTACGGGCTGTACTCCTCCTGGGACGACCTGCTGGGCACCGACACCGGCCGGAACACGGGCGCGATGACGGGACCGCCGGTGGGCCGGGCGCGGTTCACGGAGAGCGGCGACGGCACCCGGAGCACGTACTTCCGCGGCTCCCACTCGAAGCTGGCCGGACAGGTGACGGTCTGGACTCCCCCGGAGTACGCCGCGCCGGGCGCCGACCGGACCCGGTTCCCGGTGCTGGTGCTGCTGCACGGCTATCCGGGCACGCCCCGTACCTGGATCGACCTCGGCGACCTGCCCGGACAGCTGACGCGGCTGGCGGGGACGGGGGCGGCGCACCCGTTCGTCGTGGTGATCCCGGAGATCGATCCGGGCGGGGTGAACACCGACTGCAGCAACACCCCGGACCGCAGGATCGCCGACTGGCTCGCGCTGGACGTGCCGGAGCTGGTCGCCCGGAACTTCCGCACGCTGCCGTCCCCGGGCGGCTGGGGGCTGATGGGGGTCTCCACCGGGGGCTTCTGCGCGGCCAAGCTGCCGCTCCAGTACCCGAAGGTGTTCCGGGCGGGCGCGGCCCTGGACCCCGATCCGCTGACGGGAGACCCGGAGGTGCTGCCGGACCGGGGCCTGCGGGAGCGCAACAGCCCGATGTGGCTGGTCGGGCATTCCGGGAAGACCGACGTCGCGCTGTTCCTGGCCACGTCCGCCCAGGACAAGGACAGCCCGCCCGGCCAGCTGGAGGACTTCGGCGCGGCCGCCGCGGGCAGCGGGGTCCGGGTGAAGACACTCGTCCGCCCGGTCGGCGGCCACAACTTCCAGACCTGGATCGGCATGTACCCGGACGCCCTGGGCTGGCTGAGCACGGAACTCGCGCCGCCGAGCAGAGGGACGCTCTAGTCGTATCGCCCTGTGAGGCTGGGGACGCGGCGGCTGGCAGGTGGCTGCCGGGTCGTGGTGTCAGGCCGGCGCGGTGCGGTCCGGTGCGGCCCGGTGCGGTGCGTCGCACGGCGGAGGGTCACGCTTCGTACCCGGCGTACCGGTGTGGTCCGACAACGCGGCGAGGTGCCGTGCCGGGCGCCGCGACACGGTGAACCCTGCCGGTCACAGCACTAGCTTCCGACCACGGCGACCGTGACCGCGATCATCGCCAGCTGCATGTCGCGGATGGCGTTGCGGACGCTCTCGGCCGCCCATTGCCCTGTGGCGACCTCCGCCATCCGCGCGGCGACCTGCTTGCGGTCGGTTCCGGGGAAGGCCAGGCGGTGCAGCTTGGCGGAGTGGATCAGCGCGATGAGGCTCGCCGTCCGCGCGTCCGGCTCGGCGCCGTCGAGGACGACGGCCCGGAGGCGGGCGCGCAGTTCGCCCTCGATCGCGCCGTCGGCCTCGGGGTAGCGGCGGACCGGGAACACGCCCAGCGCCTTGCGCCTCTCCTCGGTGACCACCCCGCGCTCGCACAGGCTCTCGAGCGCCGCCGCGACGGCCTTGGGCTGGTCCTTCGTCAGCCAGTCCGTGACGCGGCGCTTGCCGCGGCCCCGCAGCCAGGTTTCGATCAGTGCCGTCCGGCTGTCGAGCAGTCGCTCCCCGGTGGGAGTCGTGTCCTTCAGTTCGAGGAACCTGCCGGTGACCGAGACCCGCCCGGCCAGGACCAGTTCGAGCAGGATCCCGCCCGCCACCGCCCACCCGGCGGCTTCCCGGCGCTTGGCCGATCCGGACTCGTCGTCCAGGGACAGCAGCGTAATCTCCTCGGCCAGCGTGATCGCCATACCCGCCACCCCCTCGTTCGACAGCACTCTCAGCGGTAAGGACGTCCCGCTCACCCGGTAGGTTCCCCGTCGCGGACGGCACGGTCGGGGCCGAGGCGGACCGGGAGCGTTTCGACGCTGTTGCCGATGAAGCTGCGCTGTCGCGGGAGTTCGGACTCGGAAACCGCGAGATCGAGGTCGGGGAAGCGGGTGAAGAGCCGCTCCAGGGCGAGGGTGGCCTCCAGCCGGGCCAGCGGGGCGCCCACGCAGTAGTGCGCGCCGTGCCCGAAGGACAGGTGGCGGGCCGCGGTGGGGCGGGTGACGTCGAAGCGGTCGGCGTCCGGGCCGTGGAAGGTCCCGTCCCGTCCGGCCGCGGTGTACCCGGCGAGCACCGGGGTGCCCCGCGGGATCACCACGCCGCCGAGGGTCAGGTCGCGGGTGGGGTAGCGGAACGGGAACCAGCTGACCGGCCCGTCCCAGCGCAGGGTCTCGTCCACCACGGCGGACCAGCCGGCCTTGCCCGCCAGCACCAGGGCGAGCTGGTCGCGGTGGGCGCACAGGGCGCGGACGGCGTTGCTGATGAGGTTGAGCGTGGTCTCGTGGCCGGCGATGAGCATCAGCCTCATGGTGCCGGTCAGTTCGGCCTCGCTGAGCCGGTCGCCGTCACCCTCCCGGGCGGCGATCAGGGCACTGGTGAGGTCCTCGCCCGCGGTGCCCGCCGCGATGGCCGCCCGGCGGGCGGCGGCGATCGTCCCGATGAGCTCGACCAGCTCGCGTACGGCGGCCATCGCCTCGGCGGGGGTGGTGTCGGTCGCGACGATCACCGTGTTGGACAGGTGGTGCAGCCGGCCCCGGTACTCCGGGTCGACGCCCAGCAGTTCGCAGATGACGCTCATCGGGAGCGGGAGGGCGAAGTGCGCGCGCAGGTCGGCGGTCCCGTCCGGTGAGGCCGCGGCGGCCCGTTGGAGGTCGTCGAGGAGTTCGTCGGCGAGCTCCTCCACGCGGGGCCTCAGCCGCTCGACCCGGCGTGCCGTGAACGCCTTGCCGACCAGCGCCCGGAGCCGGCGGTGGTCGGCGTCGTCGGCGGTGTGCATGCCCTGGGCGTTGGCGAAGACCCGCAGCGGCCAGTCCCGGGGGATGGTGCCGTCGTGCAGGGCCGGGCAGTGCCGGGCGTCCTTGGCCACGTCGTCGCGGGCGAGGAAGTCCTTCAACTCCTCGTGGCCCAGGACGACCGCGCCGGCGATCCCGCCGGGGAGGACCACCTCCGCCACGGCGCCCGCGGCGCGGAGCCGGGCGTTGAGGGCGTGCGGGGAGCCGCCGGCGGGGTCGATCACGTGCGGGGCGGTGTGCGGGACGTCCGGGACATCCGAAAGGTGGCGGGACAAGCCGGCTCTCCTGACCTGATGGGCACGACACGGTCAACAGTGGGGCCTGGGAGGCGGGTTGTACAAGACCGCGCCGCGCCACGCCGCACCATCGTGCTCCGGCTCAGAACCAGTTGAGGGTGAGGGGGAAGGTGGTGGTGGCGGTGGTGGGGGTGGTGTCGGTGGCGGTGGCGGTGATGCGGAGGGTTCCGGTGGTCCAGGGTTTGCCGGTGATGCGTCCGGTGGTGGGGTTGAGGGTGAGGCCCCAGGGGAGTCCGGTGGCGGTGTAGCGGACGGGGGGTGTGCCGCCGGTGGTGGTGAGCTGGATGGTGCAGGTCTGGTTGAAGGCGCAGGTCCGGGGGCCGGGGTCGACCAGCTTCAGCCCACCGGGAGAAGACGTCGGCGTCGGGGTGGGGGTGGGGGTCGGCGTGGGCGTCGGCGTCGGCGTGGGCGTGGGCGTCGGGGTCGTGTCGCAGCCCGGGGTGGCCGCCGGGGGCAGGGGGACGCGCCAGAGCTGGGTGTCGTTCTCCGAGCCGACGAGCAGGCTGGTGCAGTCGGCGTACGTCAGCGTCTCGCCCTGCGACTGGGCGGGCAGGGCGACGTCCGCGAGCCTGGTCCCCGCCGCGTCGTACACGGAGGCCGTGTTGGCGCCGAGCGGCCCGCCGCTGCGCAGGGCGTACGAGGCACCCGACGGGGAGAACGCGCCGTCGGTGGCGAAGACGGGCCCGGACCGGACCGGGGTCAGCGGGTTCACCTGGCCCGTGACGGGCGGCAGCGGGGCCTGGTACAGCCGCCCGGCGGCGCCGATCAGCTTGCTCGCGACGTACATCCGGCCGTCGGCCGGGTCGGCGAGCAGGGACTCCGCGTCGTGCCGGCCGTCGGAGTACGCGAAGCGGTACGTCACGGGCGTCACCGTGGAGTCGACGAGCCGGTCGGGCTCGGCGAAGCCGTGCACGGTGATCTCCGCGCGGGCGCCGAGGTTGTCGCCGATGTCGCCGACGAGGACCGCCGGACCGCCGGCGGCGTCCTTGCCGATCGCGAGTGCCTCCCAGTCGGTGTTGCCCGCGCCCGACACGGTCAGGGTGGCCCTGAGCATTCCGGTGGCGCCGGTGCAGTCGACGGCGAAGACCTGGTTGGTGTTGCCGCTGTCGTTGACGGCGTAGAAGACGCCGGGGTGCTTGCGGCTCGCGGCGAGCCCGCTGAGTTCGGCCAGTCCGCCGGGGAGGGTGCACGCGCGCTCGGGCGCCAGGGCCTCTCCGGCCGCGGCGGGGGGTGCGGCCGGGCGTACGGCGGGGGGTACGGACCCGGCCGGGGAGGCCGCGGTGGCGGGGCCGGAGCCCGCCGCCCATGCGGCGGCCGACAGGATCGTGGCGAGGACCGCGGTGGCGAGCGCCGCGGCCGGCGGGGGCGTGAGGAGTCGGGGCATGCGCACCATGTGACGGCCGGTCAGCGCAGGTTGCCAGGGGCAACGGCTCACCGTTCGAGCATCGTTCAATGCCCGGCGGGCATGGCTGCGCGCGGCCGCCGCCGCTCCGGTCAGCGGGCCGGCTCCCGTACGGGTGCGTCGTGCCGGGCGTGCGCGATGAAGGCGCGGGCGGCGCGGCTGAGCGGCCTGCGGGCGTGGGCGATGCCCACCGGGCGCAGCAGGGGCGGGGTGAAGGAGCGGATCTCGGCCCGGCTGCCGAAGGCCCGTTGGACGACGTCCCGGTACCAGATGAGGGAGCCGCGCCCGTCCGTCACGCCGGTCACCCAGGCGAGGCGTTCGTCGACCTCCAGCGCGGGCACCGGGCGGACGCCCAGGCAGCTGAACATGGCCTCCAGCTCGGTGCGCCGGCCGGTTCCCGGCGTCGGGAGCACCATCGCAAGCCCGTCGAGGAGGCGGAACGTCATCGGGTCGGGCAGCGCCGAACCGGCCGGGGAGATGAGCACCACCTCGCGCTCCTGGATGTAGTGCGTGGTGAGCTCCTTGTCGACCGGCAGGTCGACGAGAGCCAACTCGGCTCGTCCCTGGGTGAGTTCCTGGACGAGGGTCTCGCGGCTGTCGTACTGCTGGAGTCTGACGTCGACGCCGGGGTGGCGTCGGGTGAAGGCCGGGACCAGGTCGGAGGCCAGGTCGAGGGCCAGGGTGGGGGTGGTGACGAGGGTGAGGACGGCCCGGGTGTCCCCGCAGTGCGGGGTCCCGATGTCGTCTATGGCCTCCACCGCGTCGAGCACGGTCCGGGCCAGCCGGACGACCCGGGCCCCTTCCGGTGTGAGGTCCACCCCCCTTCCCCGGCGGGCGAGGAGCTCGACGCCGAGGTCGCGTTCCATGGCCTGGACCGCCCGGGACAGGGCGGACTGGGCGACGAAGACCGCGGCCGCCGCGCCGGTGATGGAGCGGCAGTCCGCGACGGCGACGAGGTAGCGAAGCTGCGCGAGTGTGGGGGTCATGACCGGACGGTAACCTCGCGAGGTTGTACCCGTAAGAGCACATCGGGTGAACAAGCGTACGACTCGGTGGTGGCGTTCATGCCGGGTCGGTGACGAGGTATACCGGTGCGGCATGAGCCCGAGCGACGCGGTCCGCGCGACCGCGCGCCGGGGGCGGTGCGCCGGTCCGGACAACGCCGCAGGCCACCGGGCGGGCGGGGGTGCCCGGCGGGGCCGGGCGCGGGGGCCCCGGAACGGTCCGGGCGCCCGGTTGGGGCGAAACGCCCTCCTCCGCATGCCCGTTGACACTGCGGGGCGGCCACCGCACGATGCATCCCGGCGTCAGGGATTTAGACCACGGTTCGATCCCGCCCCTCCGTGGCGGGCAGCCCGACCGGCGCACACGTCGCACCGTCGCACGCTCGCACACGCCTCATGCGTCTCGCACGTCCCGGCTCCGCCGTCTGCCGGGGGACTCCGCTCGTGGCACCGCTCCCCCGTCCTCCGCCCTGTACTGCGACATGTCACACAGCACTGGAAGAGGAGCGCCCGTGACCCCCCATCCCGAGCCGTCCCCGCGGCCCGAGCCGTCCCCCCAGTCCCTCCAGTCCCTGCAGTCCCTCCAGTCCCCTGAGCCCTCTCAGCCCCCTCAGCCCCAGGCCTCCCCCCCCCCCCGGACGTCCCCGCGACCCGCCACCCGGGACCTGGTCGTCGCGGTCAGCCCGTTCGAGGAGCCCCACCCGCGCATCGTGACCGCCGCCGAACGGACCGGAGCCCTCGGCCTGCTCGACCTCGGCCGGGACGAAGGCGCCGCCCGGCGCGGCCTCGACGGGGTCGCCCGCGGGCTGCGCGGCGGCCGCCACGGGGTGCGGGTGCCCGCGGGCTGCCCCCTCGGGCCGGAGGACCTGCCCGCCGCGGTGGACACGGTGCTGCTCGCCGACCCCGGCGCGCACACCGCCGGGCGGGTGGCGGCCTGGGCGGCGGCCGGGGGGCGGCCCCGGGTGTGGGCCGAGGTCACCGGCCCGGCGGAGGCGCTGGCCGCCGTGGCCGCCGGGGCGCGGGGCCTCGTCGCCAAGGGGCACGAGGCGGGCGGCCGGGTCGGCGGAGCCACCACCTTCGTACTCCTCCAGCAGCTGCTCGCCGACCCCCGCCTCGCGGAAGTGCCCGTGCTGGCGTACGGCGGCATCGGCCGGCACACCGCCGCGGCGGCCGTCGCGGGCGGGGCCGCCGGGGTCCTGCTCGACGTACAGCTCGCCCTGACGGCGGAGGGCGAACCCGGGCTGCCCGCCGAAGTCGTCGACGCCTTGCGGGCGATGGACGGTTCGGAGACCCGGCTCGCGGACGGGCACCGGGTGTACGCCCGGCCGGGCCTGACCCCGCCAAAGGGGCCGGTGGCCGCTCTGCTCGGCGCCCGGGACCTGCGCGGGCAGCTGCTGCCGGTCGGGCAGGACGGCGCCTCGGCGGCCCGGCTCGCCGCCCGCTACCGGACGACGGCGGGCGTGCTCCAGGCCGTACGGGCGGCTGTCACCGGGCACTTGGAGACAGCCGTACGGAGCAGGCCGCTCGGGCGGCCGCTGGCCGTCGCGCAGGGCCCGATGACCCGGGTCAGTGACCGGGCGGCGTTCGCCGCGGCGGTGGCCGCCGAGGGCGGGGTCCCGTACCTGGCGCTCGCGGTGATGCAGGGTCCGGACGTGCGCCGGCTCCTCGCCGAGACCTCCGAGCGGCTCGGGGACCTCCCCTGGGGCGTCGGACTGCTCGGCTTCGCCCCGCCCGAGCTGCGCAGGGAGCAGCTGGCGGCCGTCGCCGGGGTGCGCCCCCCGTACGCCGTCATCGCGGGCGGCACACCGGCGCAGGCGGCCCCGCTGGAGGCGGCCGGGACCCGGACCCACCTGCACGTGCCCTCGCCGGGACTGCTGGAGCGGTACCTCGCCGAGGGCGCGCGGCGGTTCGTGTTCGAGGGGCTGGAATGCGGCGGGCACGTGGGGCCGCGCGCCTCGTTCCCGCTGTGGGAGGAGCAGATCGAGCGGCTGCTCGCGTGCCCCGAACCGGAGTCGCTCGACGTGCTGTTCGCGGGCGGCGTCCACGACGCCCGCT
>NZ_JBEOXU010000184.1:0-9970 GCF_040296725.1 Streptomyces sp. NPDC002044 | reverse complement strand
GCTGGGCGACCGGCGGGGTAGGCCCGTACGCGGGCAGCGGGGTCTCGTCGCGGTGTGAGGTCGGACGCCACCGCGCCGCCCTTCAGCAGGGCCGCGCCCAGCGGGGTCACGGTGTGCAGCACCGCGTTCCCGTGCCGCAGGGTGGTGACCAGACCCGCCTCCCGCATCACGCAGGCGTGCTGGCTCGCGGAAGCCAGGGACACCCCGGCCCGGCGGGCCAGCTCGCTGGTGGTGGCCCCGTCCCCTATGGCACGGAGCACCACCGAGCGGGTGTGCCCGACCAGCTTGCCCAGGGTGCGCTGGCGCCGCTCCTCCACGGGCCGCGCGGCCTCGCCCCCCGCGGGCGGTGCCGAGGCCAGCTGCGCCGCGGCCGGGTAGACCAGTACGGGCGGCTGCTCCGGGTCGTGCAGGGTCACCGCGGTGCGCCGGCAGAAGAACGACGGCTGGAGCAGCAGCCCGCGCCCGCGCAGCCGTACGTCCCGGTCCACCGGGTAGTCGCACTCCAGGACCGGGGCCCGCCAGCGCAGCATCGGCGGCAGCGAGGCCAGCAGCTCGTCCGCGCCCCCGTCGAGCAGGGCCCGGCCGCGCGCGGCCCGTTCGGCCTCGATCTGGGCCTGGATGTGCGTCCAGTACGGCTCCACGGCCGCGCGGTGGTAGCCGCGCAGCTCCCCCAGCAGCCGGGGCAGGTGCTTGGTGCCGCCTTCCATGAACTCCCGCAGCCGCGGCGCGACCGCCGAGCCGGGGGCGGTGCCCGCGCCCAGGAGCAGCACCTCGCGCCGCATCCGTTCGGGACGTATGCCGCGCAGCGCGTCGAGGCCCACGTCCCACCCGTACTGCCCCTCCACAGGGGTCAGAAAATCGGGAAAATAACCTCTGCTCGGTATAAGCATACCGAGCATGCGTATTTCACTATTCAACCTGCTCCGGGTTTCCGTACGCCATTCACCGAAGAGCCTGGCGTCGCGCCGGTCCCTTAAGCGGTGAAAGCTCAGAATCGTTTCCCACAACGCATCGGGACGACCTGCCATCCGTACGCGTGCCAGGTCCACTCCAGTGAAATGGATACGCAGCACCGAACCCCCACCTGTGCAACCGCAATCCCCCCGCCCCATGAGTATGCATGCCGTCACACGTGGTCACCACGCCCTTTCGGCCACAGTTGAAACCCCTTTCGGCGGAGGCGTGACAACCGAAATCCTGTACTCCGCCGGGCACACTCCGATGCGACCGAAACGCTCCGTGAAGGCCGTGGGGGGCTTTGCGGGGCCTGGCGGTCGGTCGCACCGGGAAGCGCCGACGTGCCCGGCAGAATGACAGCGGCGGTGGACGGGTGGGGATCCGTCCACCGCCCGCTGGCGTAAAGATTTGTTGAACACGAAAAAATAGACGCGCCCGCCTCCGGATGTCAGGGAACCCGGGGGCAGGCGCGGTCTGTGGGCCCCTCACGGGGCGGGGATCAGCGGCTGTCGCTGCCCTTCGATTCGGCGGCCGCGCGACCGGCCTCCAGGCGCGCCACCGGAATCCGGAAGGGCGAGCAGGAGACGTAGTCGAGGCCCACCTCGTGGAAGAAGTGGACGGACTCGGGGTCGCCGCCGTGCTCGCCGCAGATGCCGAGCTTGAGGTCGGGGCGGGTGGCCCGGCCGGCCTGGACGGCACTGCGGACCAGCGCGCCGACGCCGTCGCGGTCGATGGTCTCGAAGGGCGAGACCCCGAAGATGCCCTTCTCCAGGTACGCGGTGAAGAACGAAGCCTCGACGTCGTCGCGGGAGAAGCCCCAGACCGTCTGCGTCAGGTCGTTCGTGCCGAAGGAGAAGAACTGCGCGGCCTCGGCGATCTGTCCGGCCGTCAGGGCGGCGCGGGGCAGCTCGATCATCGTGCCGATGGTCAGCTTGAGGCTGGTCCCGGTGGCGGCCTCGACCTCGGCGATGACCTGGTCGGCCTCGTCGCGGACGATCTCCAGCTCCTGGACGGTGCCCACGAGCGGGACCATGATCTCGGCGCGCGGGTCGCCCTTGGCGTTCTTGCGCTCGGCCGCGGCCTCGGCGATCGCCCGTACCTGCATGGCGAACAGACCGGGGATGACCAGGCCGAGGCGGACACCGCGCAGACCCAGCATCGGGTTCTGCTCGTGCAGCTTGTGCACGGCCTGGAGCAGGCGCAGATCGTTCTCGTTGGCGTCCTTGCGGGACTCGGCGAGGGCGACGCGCACCGACAGCTCGGTGATGTCGGGCAGGAACTCGTGCAGCGGCGGGTCGAGCAGGCGGACGGTGACGGGCAGTCCGTCCATCGCCTCGAACAGCTCGACGAAGTCCTTCTTCTGCAGCGGCAGCAGGGCGTCCAGCGCGCCCTCGCGCTCCTCGTCGGTGTCCGCGAGGATCAGACGCTCGACCATCTCGCGGCGCTCGCCGAGGAACATGTGCTCGGTGCGGCACAGGCCGATGCCCTGGGCGCCGAAGCGGCGGGCGCGCAGCGCGTCCTCGGCGTTGTCGGCGTTGGCGCGCACGCGCAGCCGGCGGACGCGGTCCGCGTAGGCCATGATCCGGTGGACGGCGGCGACCAGCTCGTCGGCGTCGTCGGCGCCGGCGTGCATGCGGCCCTCGAAGTACTCCACGACCGGGGAGGGTACGACGGGTACCTCGCCGAGGTAGACCTTGCCGGTGGAGCCGTCGATGGAGACGACGTCGCCCTCTTCGATGACCGTCCCGCCGACCGTCATCCGGCGGCGCTTGGTGTCGACGTCGAGGTCCTCGGCGCCGCAGACGCAGGTCTTGCCCATGCCGCGGGCGACGACGGCGGCGTGCGAGGTCTTGCCGCCGCGCGAGGTCAGGATGCCCTCGGAGGCGATCATGCCGTCGAGGTCGTCGGGGTTGGTCTCGCGGCGGATCAGGATGACCTTCTCGCCGGAGCGGGACCACTTGACGGCCGTGTAGGAGTCGAAGACGGCCTTGCCGACCGCCGCGCCCGGGGAGGCGGCGATGCCGCGGCCCAGGAGCTGGGTCGTGGCGTCGGCGTCGAAGCGCGGGAACATCAGCTGGGCGAGCTGGGCACCGTTGACGCGCTGGAGGGCCTCGGCCTCGTCGATCAGGCCCTGGTCGACGAGCTGCGTGGCGATGCGGAAGGCCGCGCCCGCGGTGCGCTTGCCGACGCGGGTCTGGAGCATCCACAGCTGGCCGCGCTCGATCGTGAACTCGATGTCGCAGAGATCCTTGTAGTGGGTCTCCAGCGTCTCCATGATCGTCATGAGCTGGTCGTAGGAGGCCTTGTCGATGCCCTCCAGGTCCGCGAGGGGGACGGTGTTGCGGATGCCCGCCACCACGTCCTCGCCCTGGGCGTTCTGGAGGTAGTCACCGTAGACGCCCTGGTGTCCGCTGGCGGGGTCGCGGGTGAACGCGACGCCCGTGCCGGAGTCCGGACCGAGGTTGCCGAAGACCATGGAACAGATGTTGACGGCGGTGCCCAGGTCGCCGGGGATGCGCTCCTGGCGGCGGTAGAGCTTGGCGCGGTCGGTGTTCCACGAGTTGAAGACCGCCTCGACGGCGAGGTCCATCTGGTCGCGGGCGTCCTGCGGGAACTCGCGGCCGGCCTCCTTCGCCACGATCTTCTTGAAGTGCTTGACCAGCTTCTTCAGGTCGGCGGCGTCGAGGTCGGTGTCGACGGTTACCTTCTTGGCGGCCTTGGCGTCTTCGAGGGCCTCCTCGAAGAGCTCGCCGTCGACGTCCAGGACGGTCTTGCCGAACATCTGGATGAGGCGGCGGTAGGAGTCCCACGCGAAGCGCTCGTCACCGGACTGCGCGGCGAGGCCGGTGACGGACTCGTCGGAGAGGCCGATGTTGAGGACGGTGTCCATCATGCCGGGCATCGAGAACTTGGCGCCGGAGCGCACGGAGACCAGCAGCGGGTCGTCCGACTGGCCGAGCTTCTTGCCCATCTTCGCCTCGAGGGCTTCCAGGTGGGCGCTGACCTCGTCGCGCAGCGCGGCCGGGGCCGTACCGCTGTCGAGGTAGACCTTGCACGCCTCGGTGGTGATGGTGAAGCCGGGAGGGACCGGGAGGCCGAGGTTGGTCATCTCGGCGAGGTTGGCCCCCTTGCCGCCGAGAAGGTCCTTGAGGTCGCGGTTGCCCTCGGTGAAGTCGTAGACGAGCTTCTGATCTTTGTTTTCCGACACGGGTCTCGACTCCTCGAGGACTCGGTGGCTGCCCTGACGGCCAGGAACATACCCAGATCGAAGGCTTATGGGTACGTCCACTTGGCGGTCATACGGCCGTAACCACCCGTGCGCCAGGAGATCGAAAGTGACTCACCGGTAGCGAGAACCTCCGAAGATCGTTCACTTCCCGAATGCCGAACTGCCCACTGAGGCTTGAATTTGCTCGGATGAGCGATCATCGATCTATTTGCGTTCAAGTAGTGAACGCACAAAGGGTGGCACCCAGTGCCACCCTTTGAAAGTCTTATCCGCGGTTCTTGTGCTCATGTGAGCGCAAGCCCACCCATGCGTGGCGTATGTCACGCTCGCGAAGACACGTTTTGCCAGGTCCCGTCAGCCTCCGGACGTGTCCAGTTCGGCTTCCTCACTCACGCCCGCGCAGTCGTAAGGATCCTTCAACCAGCCTTCGGGCAGGACAACCCGGTTGTTTCCGGACGTCCGGCCGCGCGGACCGTCCGCGCTCTCGGGCCACGGCTGCTCCAGGTCCAGCTCGCTCAGATGAGCGTCCAGCTCGGCCAGGGAGGAGGTCACCGCCAGCTTCTGGCGCATCTCCGAGCCGACCGCGAAGCCCTTCAAGTACCAGGCCACGTGCTTACGGAAGTCGATCACCCCGCGCGCCTCGTCGCCGATCCACTCCCCCAGCAGCTCGGCGTGCCGGTGCATGGTCGCCGCGACCTCCCGCAGCACGGGCTTGTGGAAGTCCTCGGGGCGCCCCTCGAAGGCCGCCACCAGGTCGTTGAACAGCCACGGGCGGCCCAGGCAGCCGCGCCCCACGACGACGCCGTCACAGCCGGTCTCCCGGACCATGCGCAGCGCGTCCTCGGCGCACCAGATGTCGCCGTTGCCGAGCACCGGGATCTCCGGCACGTGCTCCTTGAGCCGCGCTATGGCGTCCCAGTCGGCGGTGCCGCCGTAGTGCTGGGCGGTGGTGCGCCCGTGCAGGGCGATGGCGGTGACCCCCTCCTCGACGGCGATCCGGCCGGCGTCGAGGTAGGTGAGGTGCTCGTCGTTGATGCCCTTGCGCATCTTGATGGTCACCGGCAGGTCTCCGGCGCCCGCGACGGCCTCGCGCAGGATCGCGCGCAGCAGGTGGCGCTTGTACGGGAGGGCCGAGCCGCCGCCCTTGCGGGTGACCTTGGGCACCGGGCAGCCGAAGTTGAGGTCGATGTGGTCGGCGCGGTCCTCCTCGACGATCATCCGGACCGCCTTGCCGACCGTCGCGGGGTCGACCCCGTAGAGCTGGATCGAGCGGGGCTTCTCGGCCTCGTCGAAGTGGATCAGCTGCATGGTCTTCTCGTTGCGCTCGACCAGGGCGCGGGTCGTGATCATCTCGCTCACGAACAGCCCCTTGCCGCCCGAGAACTCCCGGCAGAGGGTACGGAACGGGGCATTGGTGATGCCGGCCATGGGTGCGAGCACCACCGGGGGCTGCACGGTGTGCGGGCCGATCGCGAGGGGCGGGGGAAGCGTGGTCATCCGCCCATTGTCCCGCATGCCGGGGCGGTGGGGCGGACGTACCATCGCCGCATGATCGAGTCGAGTCCCCGGCAGCGCACGCTCGTCCTGGCGATCTGCTGCATGAGCCTGCTGATCGTCAGCCTCGACAACACCGTCCTGAACGTCGCGCTGCCCTCGATGCGCCGCGATCTGGACGCGTCGGTCGCGGGGCTCCAGTGGAGCATCGACTCCTACACCCTGGTCCTGGCCTCGCTGCTGATGCTCGCCGGCTCCACGGCCGACCGGATCGGGCGCCGCAAGGTGTTCGTCGCCGGGCTGGTGCTCTTCACCCTCGGCTCCCTGCTGTGCTCGCTCGCTCCCAGCCTCGACTGGCTCATCGTCTTCCGGATGGTCCAGGCGGTCGGCGGCGCGATGCTCAACCCGGTGGCGATGTCGATCATCACGAACACCTTCACCGAGCCCGCGGCGCGGGCGCGGGCCATCGGCGTGTGGGGCGCCGTCGCGGGCGTCTCCATGGCGGCCGGCCCGCTGATCGGCGGGGTGATGGTGGACTCCGTGGGCTGGCGCTCCATCTTCTGGCTCAACCTGCCGATCGGCGTGGCCGCCCTCGTGCTGACCCTGCGCCACATCCCCGAGTCCCGGGCCGCCCGGCCGCGCCGCCCGGACCCGGTGGGCCAGGTCCTGGTCATGGCGCTGCTCGGCAGCGTCACGTACGGGATCATCGAGGCGCCCGCCGTCGGCTGGGGCTCCCCGCTGATCGTGGGCTGCGGCGTGGTCGCCGTCGCCTCGCTCGTGGGGCTGCTGGTGTACGAGCCGCGGCGCGAGGAGCCGCTGGTCGATCTCCGGTTCTTCCGTAGCGCACCGTTCAGCGGGGCGACCGTGATCGCGGTCAGCGCCTTCGCCGGGCTGTCCGGCTTCCTGTTCCTGAACACGCTCTACCTCCAGGACGTGCGCGGGCTCGGCGCCCTGGAGGCGGGGCTGTACATGCTGCCGATGGCCACGCTGACCTTCCTGTTCGCACCGCTCTCGGGCCGTCTGGTCGCGACCCGCGGTCCGCGGCTGCCGCTGCTGGTCGCGGGCGTGACGATGTCGGCGAGCGGCCTGCTCTTCGCGGTCTTCGAGGCGGAGACGTCCACCCCGCTGCTCTTCGCCGGGTACATGCTCTTCGGGCTGGGCTTCGGCATGGTCAACGCCCCGGTCACCAATACGGCGGTGTCCGGGATGCCGCGCTCCCAGGCGGGTGTCGCGGCGGCCATCGCCTCCACCAGCCGGCAGACCGGCGGCACCCTGGGCGTCGCGGTGGTCGGCTCGGTGCTGGCGTCCGGGATGGGACACGGTTCGGACTTCGCCGAGGCGACCGGGCCGGCCTGGTGGATCATCACGGCCTGCGGGCTGATCGTCCTGGTCGTGGGGGCCGCCACGAGCGGCCCTTGGGCCCGCTCGACGGCGGCCCGTACGGCCCGCACGCTCGACCCCGCGGCCGCGCCGGCACGGGCGGACGCGCCTGACCGCGCCTGACCGCGCCTATGCCCCTGACTGCGCCTGACCGGTCGCGCGGGCGCCCGGGCGGGGCCGACGGGCTGACGCGGTGACGGGGTTCCGCTACGGGGCCCGCCGCTCCCCCAGGCTTACTCCTGGCAGCTGAAGTCCTCCGCGCGCGTGTCGATCCTGCCCAGCAGGTCGCGCAGCACCGTCCGGTCGCCCGCGGAGAGGTCCCCGAAGAGCCCCCGCTCGACCTCGTCGAGTGCCGCGTTCGTCGTGTCCAGGACGGCGGACCCCGCGGGGGTGAGCGCCACGTTGTGGCGCCGGCGGTCGGCCGTGTCCCGGCGGCGTTCGGCCAGGCCGTCACCCTCCAGGTCGTTCAGGATCCCGACCAGCACGCTCGGGTCCACCTCCAGCCGCTCCGCGAGCTCCCGCTGACTGATGGGGCCGCCCTCCAGGTTCATCAGCGTCATGGCGTGCCGCGGGCTGAGCCCTGCCGTACCGAAAGCCTGCTTCATGCGGGTCTGCGTGACCGAACCGTGCCAGGCCAGCAGCAGGCCCAGCCGCTGAGGGGGGTGCGATCCGTCCTGATCTGCCGTCATGGTCCATATCGTAGCAATCATGGAATGGTTGCGTCATGACGATCGTTGATGCTATTCAATGATCTGACAGTATCGACCATTGGGGTTCTTCATGTTCATCGCCTACGCCGTCGTCGGCGTCCTGCTCGCCCTCGCCCTCACCGCCTCCGCCACCTTCACGCTCCGCCGCAACGACCAGGTGCTGGCCAACATGCGCAAGGTCGAGGTCCCGGAGTCCTGGCTCCCACGCCTCGCCGCCCTGAAGGCGGCCGGCGCGGTCGGACTGGTCGCGGGGCTCTGGTTCGCAGCGCTGGGCGTGGCCGCCGCCGCCGGCGTGACCCTCTACTTCGTCGGCGCGGTCATCGCCCACCTGCGCGTCAAGGACCACGAGCTGGCCCCCGCGGCCGTGCTGGCCCTCCTGGCGGCGGCCGCGCTGATCCTGCGCGTCCTCGCATAGTCCTGACGAGTGACAGATATTGAAATCTGTCACTCGTCATGCCATTCTCGTCTCATGACCACGAACGAGAACGCCTCCGCTCCCGCATCCACCGCCCACCGCCGGCTCGGCGGCGCCGGACCCGCCGTGTTCCCGCTCGGCCTCGGCTGCATGGGCATGTCCGCCCTCTACGGGGAAGCCGACCGCGCCGAGTCCCTCGCGACCATCCACGCCGCCCTCGACGCCGGGGTCACCCTGCTCGACACCGGCGACTTCTACGGCATGGGGCACAACGAGCTGCTGATCGGCGAAGCCCTGCGCACCGCCCCCGCGGCAGCCCGCGAACAGGCGCTGACCAGCGTCAAGTTCGGTGCGCTGCGCACGGTCGAGGGCGGCTTCACCGGGTATGACGGCCGGCCCGCGGCCGTCAGGAACTTCCTGGCCTACTCCCTCCAGCGGCTCGGCCGGGACCACATCGACATCTACCGGATCGCCCGCGTGGACCCGGACGTGCCGATCGAGGAGACCGTCGGGGCCATCGCCGAGGCCGTCCAGGCCGGGCACGTCCGGCACATCGGCCTCTCCGAGGTCGGCGCGGACACCCTGCGCCGGGCCGCGGCGGTGGCGCCGATCGCGGACCTCCAGATCGAGTACTCGCTGATCTCCCGCGGCATCGAGGAGGAGATCCTGCCGGCCGCGCGCGAGCTGGGCATCGGCGTGACGGCGTACGGCGTACTGTCCCGCGGCCTGATCAGCGGGCACTTCTCCCGGGACCGCGAGCTGACGCCGGGCGACTTCCGCGGCATGAGCCCCCGGTTCCAGGGCGACAACCTCGACCGGAACCTCGATCTGGTCGACGCCCTGCGGAAGGTCGCGGACGAGAAGGGGGTCAGCGTCGCCCAGACGGCCATCGCCTGGGTCCTGTCGCGGGGCAGCGACATCGTGCCGCTGGTGGGTGCCCGGCGCCGGGACCGGCTCACCGAGGCACTGGGTGCCATCGACGTCACGCTCAGCGCCGCGGACCTGGCGGCGATCGAGGAGGCCGTCCCCGCGGGCTCGGCGTCCGGCGAACGGTACCCGGCCGCACAGATGGCCCACCTCGACAGTGAGCACTGAGCTGACGGTACGGTCGTCCCCATGCCCCCCGCTGCTGCCGAGCCCCTGACCCCCGAGCGCATCCTCGCGACCACGGAGGAGGTGCTGCGCCGCTTCGGTCCCACCAAGGCGACCGTGGTGGACGTGGCCCGCGCCCTGGGTGTCAGCCACGGCAGCGTGTACCGCCACTTCCCTTCGAAGGCGGCGCTGCGCGAGGCCGTCACCGAGCGGTGGCTCACCAAGAGCGCGGTGCTGCTGGAGGAGATCGCCTCTGCTCCCGGCGCGAGCGCCCCCTCCAAGCTGGAGGCGTGGCTCGAAGCTCTCTTCGAGGCCAAGCGCCACAAGGCGGGAGACGACCCCGAGCTGTTCGCCACCTACACCGTGCTGCTCGCCGAGAACAGCGGAGTGGTCGACGAGCACCTGACCGAGCTGGTCGCCCAGCTGGCGCGGATCATCGCCGAGGGCGTCGCGGCCGGGTCGCTCGCCGCCGGGGACGTGCCGGGCGCCGCCCGCGCGGTCTTCGACGCCACCGGCCGGTTCCACGACCCGCAGTACGCGGCCGACTGGCTCTCGCCGACGATCATCCCGGAGTTCGAGGCGGTCACCTCCCTCGTCATCCGCGGCCTGCGCGCCTGACCCGGGCCGCCGCCGCGGGCCCCGCCCGTAAAAGCCGGTGGCCCGGGGGGGGGGGGGGGGCCGGGGCCCCCGGGG
>NZ_JBEOXU010000183.1:0-10020 GCF_040296725.1 Streptomyces sp. NPDC002044 | reverse complement strand
GGAAGGAGCGCCCCTCGAAGTCCCGTATGCCCGCGGGTTCGCAGGTCTCCTTCGCCCCGCCGGCCGTGCCGCGCCGGTGCCGCCGTGCGGCGGGGCCTAGAAGACGACCAGCGAGCGGCCGCCCTTGCCCGCGAGCATGGCGTCGAAGGCGGCCGGGATGCCGTCGAGGGTGATGCGGTCGGTGACCATGAGGCCGAGGTCGAGGCGGCCCGCGCGGACGTGTTCGGCGATCACCGGGAGGTCGCGGGCCGGGTCGCTGTTGCCGTAGACGCAGCCGGTCAGGGTGCGGGCGAAGTGGAAGAGCTCCAGCGCGTGGAAGGTGACCTGCTGCTCCTTTCCGCCGATGCCGACGACGGTGGAGCGGCCGCCGCGCCGGGTGGACTCCCAGGCGCCCCGGATGGTTTCCGCCCGGCCGACGCACTCGACGGCGACGTCCACGCCGTGTCCGCCGGTCAGCGCGCGGATCTGCTTGGCCGTGGTGTCGGAGGCGAGGACGAAGTCCGTGGCGCCGGCCGCGCGGGCCAGCTCCTCCTTGTCCGGGGACACGTCGACGGCCACGATCGGGCCCGCCTGCGCGATCCGGGCGGCCTGGAGCGCGGCCAGGCCGACACCGCCGACGCCGAAGACGGCGACGGACTCGCCCGGGAAGACCTGGGCGCTGTGGTGGACGGCGCCGTAGCCGGTGAGGACGGCGCAGCCGAGCAGGGCGGCCTCGTCGAGCGGGATCCCGGCGGGCGCGGGCAGCACGCAGTTCGCCGCGACGACGGTCTCCTCGGCGAACGCGGCGACGTTCAGCCCCGGATGCAGTTCGGTGCCCTGCGCGTCGTGCGCGTGGACGGCGCCGATTCCGGAGAGGGCCTTGGCGCAGAGCCAGACCTCGCCGATGGTGCAGTGATGGCACTCTCCGCAGGACGGGGCCCAGTTGAGCACCACTCCGTCGCCGGGGGCGACGTGCGTGACGCCCTCCCCGACGGCGAGGACCGTGCCCGCGCCCTCGTGCCCGAGGACGGCGGGTACGGGCACTCGCATGGTGCCGTTGGTGAGGGAGAGGTCGGAGTGGCAGACCCCGGCTGCGGTGAGCCGTACCCGGACCTGTCCGGGGCCGGGGTCGGGCAGCACGATCTCCCGTATCTCCAGCGGGGCTCCGACGGCGGGCAGGATGGCGGCGCGGACCATGGTCGTCGTCTCCGTGTTCAGAACTGCAGGGACTTGGTCTGGAGGTACTCGGCCAGGCCGTGCGGGCCCAGCTCGCGGCCCACGCCCGACTGCTTGTAGCCGCCGAAGGGCGCGAGCACGTTGAAGCGGCCGCCGTTGATGTCGACCTGGCCGGTGTCCATGCGGCGCGCGAAGGCCACGGCCGTCTCCTCGTCCGCTGCCCAGACGGCGCCGCCCAGGCCGTAGACGGTGCCGTTGGCGATGGCCAGGGCCTCTTCCTCGTCCCCGTAGGCGAGGATCGAGAGCACGGGGCCGAAGATCTCCTCCTGGGCGATGGTCATGTCGGGCGTGACGTCGGCGAACACGGTCGGGGCGACGAAGTACCCCTGCTCCCGGGGCGCGTCGGGGCCGCCGGCGACGAGGCGTGCGCCCTCCTCGATGCCCCGGGTGATGTAGCCGCGTACGCGGTCGCGCTGCTTGGCGTTGACGACGGGGCCCAGGCGGGTACCCGGGTCGCGGGGGTCGCCGGTGGGGTACTTGGCGACGGCGGCGGCCGCGAGGGTGACGGCCTCCTCGTACTGGTCCCGGTGGACGAGCATGCGGGTGAGCGCGTTGCAGCTCTGGCCGGTGTTGTTCATGACGTGGCCGACGCCCGTCGCGACGGCCTTGGCCAGGTCGGCCCCGGGCAGGATGACATTGGCCGATTTTCCGCCCAGTTCGAGGGCGACCCGCTTGACGGCGGCGCCGGCCGTGGCGCCGATCTGCCGGCCGACGGCGGTCGAGCCGGTGAAGGAGACGAGGTCGACTCCCTCGTGCGCGGCCAGGGCCTGGCCGGCGACCGGACCGGTACCGGTCACCAGGTTGAAGACCCCGGCCGGGATGCCCGCCTCGTGCACGGCTTCGGCGAAGAGCTGTGCGGTCAGCGGGGTGTCCTCGGCCGGCTTGAGGACGAGGGTGCAGCCGGCGGCGAGAGCGGGCGCCACCTTTGCAACGATCTGGTGCAGCGGGTAGTTCCAGGGCGTGATGGCCCCGACGACGCCGACCGGCTCCAGCAGCACGGTGGAGGTCCCGATCCGCTCCTCGAAGGCGTACGAGGCCGCGAGCTCCGCGTACGAGGAGGCCACGGCGATCGGCGAGCCCACGTGGACCGCCTCCGAGAAACCGCTCGGGGAGCCGAGTTCGGCGGTGATGGTCTCGGCCATCTCCTTCTTGCGGGCCGCCAGCACGTCGCGGAGGGCGCCGATCAGTGCCGCCCGCTCGGCGGGCGGGGTGGCCGCCCAGGCCGGGAAGGCGGCGCGGGCGGCGCGCACGGCCGCGTCCACGTCCTCGGCGCTGCCGGCCGGCACCCCGGCGATGACCTGCTCGTCGGCGGGGTTGACGACCTCGATCCGTTCGCGTCCGGCGGCGGGCCGCCATTCCCCGCCGATGTACATCCCGTCGTGGGCCTTCATGGCTGTTCCTCCCGAAACACGCACCAGCGCGTGGACCTGACCTCCCGGACAGCCTACAAACTAGCGTCGGTAGTTTTATGAGCGCCAGGGGTGGCCGGGATCAGATGATGCCGAAAAGCATCCCCGCCCCGAGAACGACGAGCGAGGTCAAAGCCGCCCATTTTACCGTGAAGCGGGTGTGGTCGCCGAACTCGACCTTGGCCATCCCGACGAGGACGTAAACGGCCGGAACCAGTGGGCTGGACATGTGCAGGGCCTGGCCGACGAGGGAGGCGCGGGCGATCTCGAGCGGGGAGACGCCGTGGGCGGCGCCGGCCTCGGCGAGGACGGGCAGGACGCCGAAGTAGAAGCCGTCGTTGGACATGAAGTAGGTGAGCGGCAGGCTCAGCAGGCCGGTGACCAGGGCCATGTGCGGGCCCATGCCCTCGGGGATGGCGCCGACGAGCCAGTCGGCCATCTCCTTGACCATGCCGGTGCCGGTGAGGACGCCGGTGAAGACGGCGGCGGCGAAGACCATGCCGGCGACGTTCAGGACGTTGTCGGCGTGGGCGGCGATGCGGGCCCTCTGGTCGGGCATGTGGGGGAAGTTGACGGTGAGGGCGAGCGCGGCACCCAGGAGGAACAGCACCGGGATGGGCAGCAGTTCCATGATCATCGCGGCGAGCAGGGCGACGGTGAGGCCGGCGTTGAACCAGTAGAGGCGGGGGCGCAGGGTGGCGCGGTGCGGGTCGAGCCCCTGGAACCCGTCGCCGGGGCCTTCGGCACCGGCCGGCACCTCGACGTCGGCGGGGGCGGTGGCCCCGGCCGAGGGGGTGGCCCCGGCCGTCCCGGCCGAGGCGGCGGCTCCGGCCGGGACGAGGCGGTCCGCCTCGGCGTCCGCCGGCTCCCGCCCGCCGGGGAGCGCCAGCGGGCCGAGCCGCCCGCGCTCCTTCAGCCCGAGGACGTACGCGAGGACGAACACGAAGAGCAGACCGGCCGCGAGGGCCGGGATCATCGGCACGAACACGTCGCCGGCGTCGAGCTTCAGGGCGGTGGCGGCGCGGGCCGTGGGGCCGCCCCAGGGCAGGGTGTTCATGACGCCGTTGGCGGTGGCCGCGACGCCGGTCATGACGACGAGGCTCATCCCCAGCCGCTTGTACAGGGGGTACATCGCCGAGACGGTGATCATGAAGGTGGTCGAGCCGTCACCGTCCAGCGACACGATGGCGGCGAGCACCGCGGTGCCGACCACGATCCTCATCGGGTCCGCCTTGCAGAAGCGCAGGATGCCCCGCACGATCGGGTCGAAGAGGCCGACGTCGATCATCACGCCGAAGTAGACGATGGCGAACATCAGCATGGCGGCGGTCGGCGCGAGCTTGCCGACGCCGTCGATGACGTAGTCGCCGAGCTGCGCGCCCTGTCCGGCGAACACGCAGAAGAGCGCGGGAATGAGGACGAGCGCCGCGATGGGCGACATTTTCTTCATCATGATCAGGACCAGGAAGGTCGCGATCATGGCAAAGCCGAGGAAGGTCAGCATGCTGGGAACGTAGGTGCCGCCTCCTTGCGCCAACAAGACGTCTGAGCGTGAGCAATACGAGCAAAACCCCAGCTCAGGGCAGGGGTACCAGCTCGACGGGGAATCCGTTGAGCACCGCCGTGCCGGACAGCGGGTCGAGCCGGCTCCCGTCGAGGAGCTGGTTGACGTTGACGCCGGGCTCCGCGGAGGCGACCGAGAGCCTGGTCCCGGAGCGGTCGTGGCCCCAGCCGTGCGGGAGGCTCACGACACCGGTGCGGACGGTGTCGGTGACCTCGACGGGTACCTCCAGGCTGCCGCCGTCGGCGGTGATCCGGGCCCGTGCCCCGTCCGTGAGGCCGAGCCGGTCGGCGTCGTGCGGATGGACGTGCAGGGTGCAGCGGTTGGAACCTCCGGCGAGGGCCGGGACGTTGTGCAACCAGCTGTTGTTGGACCTCAGGTGGCGGCGGCCCACGAGCACCAGGGAGGCGGGGCGTTCGGCGAGCGCCGCGCGGAGCCTGGGCAGCTCGGTCACGATGGGGTCGGGCAGCAGCTCGATCCTGCCGCTGCGCGTCTTCAGCAGGCCCGGGAGCCGGGAACGCAACGGGCCCAGGTCGATGCCGTGCGGGCTCTGGCGGAGGTCGTCGAGGGTGAGTCCGTACGGGCCGAGGCGCAGCATCAGGTCGAGCCGCCGCTCGGGACCGGTCCGGCCGGACAGGAGACGGGCCTCCTCGTCCGGGTCGCGGCCGTGCAGCGGCGAGCGGGGGTCGCCGACGGCCCGCGCGAGGGTGTCGGCGATGACGCGCTCGTCGACCGCTTCCGGCGGGGCGCCGTGGAGCCCCCCGACGGCGAGGACCAGGCGCGCGTGGATCTCGCACTCGTCCAGCCGTCCCGCCTCCAGGGGCATGGCGGCGGGCGAGTAGCGCGCCTGGTTGCGTACGGCGAACCCGTTGAAGGCGAAGTCGAAGTGCGCGCTCTGGGCGGGCGGCGGCGGGGGCAGCACGACGTGGGCGTGGCGCGACGTCTCGTTCAGGTAGGGGTCGACGGAGACCATGAAGTCGAGCCCGGCCAGCGCCCGGTCGAGCCGGTCGCCGTCGGGTGCGGACAGGACGGGGTTGGCCGCGATGGCGAGCAGTACCCGGATGCGTCCGTCGCCGGGCGTCTCGATCTCCTCCGCGAGGGCGGCCAGGGGCAGTTCGCCCTTGGCCTCGGGGTGGCCGCTGACCCGGCTCGACCAGCGGCCGAGGGCGAACCCCCGTCCGGGACCGGCCGGCCGGGGCGCGCCGGCCGTGGCGGAGAGCGGGAAGAGGGCACCGCCCGGCCGGTCGAGGTTGCCGGTGAGGATGTTCAGTACGTCGACCAGCCAGCTGGCGAGGGTGCCGTACTCGACGGTGGAGCTGCCGATGCGCCCGTAGACGGCGGCGGTGGGCGCGGCGGCCAGCTCCCGGGCGAGGGTGCGGATCTCGGCGGCGGTGAGGTCGCAGGCGGGTGCGACGGCCTCAGGGGTGAAACTCCCGAGCGCGGCCGCGAGTTCCCCGAGCCCGTCGGTGATGTCCTCGAGCGCGGCGCCGGGCGCGGCGAGCTTCTCGGCGAGGAGGGTGTGCGCGAGGGCCGCGAGCAGCAGGGCGTCACTACCGGGGCGGGGGGCGAGGTGGCGGTCGGCGAGCCGGGCGGTGCGGGTGCGGCGCGGGTCGACGACGACCAGGGTGCCGCCGCGGGCGCGCAGCGCCTTGAGGCGGCCGGGGAAGTCGGGCGCGGTGCACAGCGATCCGTTGGACTCGACCGGATTGGCTCCCAGGACAAGCAGGAAGTCGGTGCGGTCGAGGTCGGGCACCGGGATGGCGAACGGGTCACCGAAGAGCAGTCCGCTGGAGACGTGCTTGGGCATCTGGTCGAGCGTGCTGGCGGTGAACAGGTTGCGGGTGCCCAGGGCCTTGAGGAGCAGCGGCGGGTAGAGGGCGCCCGCCATGGTGTGGACGTTCGGATTGCCGAGGACGACGCCGGCGGACTGGGCGCCGTACTCCCCCAGCAGGGCGGGGACGGCGGCGGCGATGGCGTCGTACGCCTCTTCCCACGTGGCGTCGCGGAGCCTGCCGTCCCGGCGCACGAGGGGCCGGCACAACCGGTCGGGGTCTGCGTCGAGCTGCCCGAAAGCGGCGCCCTTCGGGCAGATGAAACCGCGGCTGAAGACGTCCTCCCGGTCGCCGCGCGCGCCGGTGACGGCGGCGCCGTCGATGGTGAGGGTGAGGCCGCAGGTGGCTTCACAGAGGGGGCAGATGCGCAGGGCGGTGCGGGGCATGGGCCCTCCAGGGCGGCAGGCTGCGGCACGGGCACGGTCGCGGTCACGCGGGCGCCCCGAGCATACCGACCGGTAGGCACGGTGGGGAGGGGTCTGCCGGTGCGAGGTCTGCCGGGGCGCGTGGACAGGGTCCTCCGGGGCGGAGGACGGCGCGGGGCGGGCGGAGGGAAGCGGGGTCAGTCCAGGACGCGCGCCAGGTAGGCGTGCATCATCGCCCGGGTCTCCGCCACGATGCCGGGGTCCCCGGCGGGGTCGACGCGGAAGGCCAGCTGGATCAGCGCGTCCGTGGCTTCGACGGCGACCAGGACCGCCCGCTCCAGGGTGGCGTCGGGGGCCAGGCCGAGGTGGGCGCTGAGCAGTTCGGTGAGGCGGACGGCGACCAGGCGGTTGGGGTCGGCCGCCGGCCCGTCGGCGGGCGGCGCGTCGGCGGGCGGGGTGTCGGCGGGCGGGGCGGGCACCCCGAAGTCCACGAGCGCGAAGCCGGGCACGCTGCGCTTCATGGCCAGGTACTCGTCGAGCACGGCGTCCACGACCGGCCGCCAGTGCGTGGAGGGGAGGCCCGCGAGCCGGTGCGTGATGCCGTCGGCGTACCGGTCCAGGTTGCGGTGGGCGAGGGCGATGGCCAGGGCCCGCTTGTTGCCGAAGAAGCGGTAGACCGAGCCGATCGGCACGCCGGCGCGGACGGCGACCGCGCGGGTGCTGAGGTTCTCGTAGCCGGTCTCGTCCAGCAGTTCGGCGCACGCGTCGAGGATCCGGACGAGCCGCTCGGCGCTGCGCTGCTGGACGGGGGTGCGGCGCAGTGAGGGAGCCGGGGGCGGGGAGGACGGGGTGGGGGGCACGGGATCCATCATGCCGCTCCTGGCTTCGTCTGTTCGGCGGGGTGCTCAGTTCAGCAGGAGGCTCAGTCCCCCGAGGGTGTACGTGATCATCAGCGCGAGCAGCGGCAGTTGACCGGCCACCGCTTTCGCGGGGGGAAAGAGTCGCACGGACCGGTCGTGCGCCGCGACGACGCCGAGGACGTGGCCGGTGACGACGGCGACGACCTGGAGGGCGGCGAGGCCGCCGGGACCCAGTGGCGGCAAGGGTTCCGGGGCGTTGTCAGTGCCGAATGCCATGCTTACTGTGCGTGGTCCTTCGACTACGAAAAGGGAGAAGTAGTGAGCGATGAGATAGCCGAGGGCGATCGGCACGAGTGAGTGCGCGAAGGCGGTGAGCGGGCCGGGGTGCGGGCCGCTGACGAGGCGGGTGGCGGCCGCGCACAGGCAGTACAGGGTGGCGACGAGGGCGACGGCGGCGAGGAGTCCGAGGGTGGCCGTGGGGGTGCGGCCGAGGGGGGAGGTCTGCAGGACGTTGATCCACGAGGGGTTGTCGGAGAAGCCGTCGTAGGCGGTGGATCCGAGCAGGACGCAGACGGTGGCGACGAGTCCGGGCCGCTCGGGTGTCGCGTCGAGTCCGTGGAAGGGGTTGCGGAGAACGAGGCGGCCGTCACCGCGACGGCCGAGGGGGGAGAGACGGGCAAGGAGGGCGGAGTACGCCTCGAAGGCGTCTCCGTCGTCGAACCAGCGCTCGCCGAAGCGGGCGGCGAGCAACAGCTGGGCGGTGGCGTAGGTGGCGAGGGCGATGAGGAGGGTGGTGGTGGATGCGGGATCGGGGGCGGCGAGTTCGAGCCAGGTGAATCCGAACAGGCCCGCGGCGGCGGGCCATTGCCCCAGCCGGGCGGGGAGGGGGCGGTCGGGGCCACGGCGGCGCAGGGCTCGGGAGAGCGCGCGGTGCAGGGTGCGGAGCGGGTTGAGCAGGCGCCAGACGGGGCCGAGGAGGAGGGAGGCGGGGACGAGTCCGACCCAGAAGAGGACGTAGACGGCGCCGGGAGCGGGGTTGCGGGCGGGGTCGTCGGGGCCGAGGAGGAGGTACAGCAGGACGGCCAACGCGGCGGCGAGCCCGAATCCGCGCAGGACGGTACGGGTGGCAGGCGCGTCGGCCACCCGCTGGAGGGCGGCGGGCAGGGCGATCCCGGACCGGTCGCCGCGGAAGCGGGAGGTGGACCAGAGCAGACCGAGCGCGAGGAAGGAGACGAACAGGGCGGTGAAGGCACCGGCGAAGGCGTAGAAGGGAGAGATCGGCAGATCGTGCTGGGACCCGATCCCGTGCGCGAGTGCGGTGAGCGGATCGGCCGGGTGAAGGACCACGCCCTGGCCGCCGCCACCGGCGCCCGCGACGCCGGGACCGGCTACCGGCCCGAAGGGGGTCACCGCCGGGCCGCCCGGACCCGGCCGGACCGGGCCGGGACCTCTGCCGCTGCCTCCGGCTCCGGCTCCGGCTCCGGCCCAGCCGGCTCCGGCCCAGCCGACTTGGGTGGCCGGCAGGGGGACGGGTGCGGAGTCATCGGACGACGAGCTGGGTCAGGACGAGGCCGGACGCGTGGGTCTCGACCTCGAAGAGGCCGGTGCGCTCGACCGTCAGGACCAGGGTGGCCTCTTGGCCCGCGGGCAGGGTGAGTTCCTTGTCGTAGCCGTGGACGTGCAGCGTGTCCGCACGGTCGCTGGTGACGCGCAGGGCCACGCGCTCGCCGCGCTTGAGCTCGGTGCGCGCGGGTGCGGGGCTGACCTTGCCGTCCCGGACGGCGATCGTGACGGTACGGTCCACGGCCTGCCCCGGGGTCTGGCCCCGGGTCTGGCCAGGGGCTTGGCCGGACGGCTGGCCGGGGGTCGGTGTCGGTGCGGGCGTGGGCGGGGGCGTCGGCGGGGTGGCGTCATGGCCGTGACCGGCGGCTTGTCCGCCACCGGTCAGCGGGATGGTCGCCTCGATCGGCTTGCCGGACACCGCCCAGGCGGTGTGATCGTCGGCGTACAGCCGGACGGTCAGGGTGTGCGCGCCCTCGGAAACCTGCGCGGCGGGCAGGTGGAACCAGGGGCCGTACAGCCGGGCCAGTTTGCGGCCGTCGAGCTCCAGGTGGGCGTGGCCCGCGCCCCGGAGGGCGGCGCCGCCGGTGCTGTCGGGGGTGAAGTCGAACCTCTCCACCGCCAGTTGGAGGTTCCAGCCGTCCTCGGAGTCCGGGCGGGCGGTCAGGCGGACCCTTGGCGCGCCCTCGCCCGGTACCTCGCGGAGCCGGTGTCCGGCGCCGTCGTCGGTGGTGAGCAGGGTGCCCGCGCTGCCGGATGCCTCCTCGTGGCCGGTGCCGGGCTTGTGGTGGGTGGTGGCCCGCCCGCCACAGCCCGCCGCCGCCCCGCCGCCGAGCAGCAGGACGAGGGTGAGCAGGGCCGCGGCACGGGCGGCTCGGCGCCGCGCCCTGCGTACCGGGCGCGGGATGCGGCAGACATCGCACCGGACGTCCTCGGCGAGCGGGCCGGCCGCTGCTCCCGCCGCGCTCACCGCCCGCCCCCGGCGGCGAGCGGGGCCGCACCGGCGTGCCCCGGGGCGGAGTGCCGGACGCCCCCCGCGCCGGGCGACGTCGCACGGGGCGCGGCGTGCCCGGCCGCGGTAACGGGTGGCGGGCCCGCCGCGGGCGGCGGGGTTGAAAACTCGGGCTGGGGCACGTCCTGCGGTAACCCGCGGCCCATCTCGGCCCGGGTGAGGACCAGCAGCGGGGCGGCGTACGCGATCATCCCCGCGAGCCGGTC
>NZ_JBEOXU010000182.1:0-10057 GCF_040296725.1 Streptomyces sp. NPDC002044 | reverse complement strand
CCTGGTCCAGCTGCGCCAGCAGCGCCGCCCCGATCCCGCCCGGCCCTCAGGCCGCCGCGCCCAGGGCGCCCAGCGGGTCGTCCAGGACCGGTTGCCACGCCAGCTCCGCCGCGCCCACCAGGCTGTTGTGGTCCAGGGTGCACGGCAGGATCGGTACGCCCCCGCTGCGCCCCCACAGGCTGCGGTCCGCGACCACCGCGCGCAGCCGCTCCGGGTCGGCGTACAGCAGCTCCCGGTGGAGGCCGCCCAGGATGATCCGGTCCGGGTTCAGGATGTTCACCAGCCCCGCGAGGCCCAGGCCCAGCCGGTCGATGAGTTCCTCGGCCGCGGCACGTACGGCCGGCTCCGCGTACTCCTCCCGCAGCAGGTCACGGGCCTGCGCCAGCAGCGACACCTCGGGGCCAGGGGTGCGGCCCGCCGCCGTGAGGAAGGCCAGCGGGTCCGCCTCCACGTCCAGGCAGCCGCGGCCGCCGCAGTGGCAGGCGCGCCCCTCCGGGTTCACGGTGAGGTGTCCGACCTCCAGGGCCAGGCCCGAACTCCCGCTGTGCAGGCGGCCGTCCAGGACCAGCGCCCCGCCGACCCCGCGGTGCCCGGTGGCCACACACAGCAGGTGCTGCGCGCTGCGGCCCGCGCCGTGGCGGTGCTCGGCCAGGGCCGCGAGGTTGACGTCGTTGCCGGTCAGGGCCGGGCCGTCGATCCCGGCCGCCTTCACGCACCGCGCGAAGATGGCCCGTACGGGAGACCCGGCCGGCCAGGCCAGGTGCAGCGGGTTCAGCGCCGTGCCCTCGGGCTCGGCCACCGCCGAGGGGACCGCGAGTCCGGCGCCCACGCAGCGTCGGCCGCTCGCCGCGAGCAGCGCGGCCCCGGCCTCCACCACCGCGCCGAGCACCTGCGCCGGATCCGCGGAGACGATCACCTTGCCGGGGGTGGTGGCGACGATCCGCCCGCCGAGGCCCACCAGGGCGGCCCGGAAACCGTCCGGGTGCACCTGCGCGGCGAGTGCCACCGGGCCGTCCTCGGCCACGGACAGCCGGTGTGAGGGACGCCCCTGGGTACCGCCCGCACCGCCGGGCCGGGAGTCGACGCGGATCAGCCCGAGCGCCTCCAGCTCCGCCGCGACGGCTCCGGCGGTGGCCCGGGTGACGCCCAGTTCCGCGGTCAGGACCGCCCGGGTCGGGGCGCGCCCGGTGTGGACGAGCTCCAGCGCCGGGCCGAGCGCGCCGCGGCCCCGCTCCAGCCTGGTCCGCGTGGCTGTGCCGGACGCGGATGGCGTGGTCACGTCCCCCACCCGCGGCGGGGCCCCGTTGCCGTTCATGACAGCGATCCTCGCATGATCGGAGGGCCCCGGACGCCCGGTGCTCACGCGAGGCCGCCGACCCGGAGGGTGATGTTGAGCCGCCCGGTGAGCCCGAGGCCGTGCGGGCCCGTACCCGGCAGGACCTTCGGCACCCCGTGGTAGGCCCGTCGGCTCGAATCGCCGAACACGAACAGATCGCCGCTGCGCAGCTCGACGTCCCGGTACGGGCGTCCCCGCGAGGCGGTGTTCCCGAAGCGGAACACGCAGGTGTCGCCGAGGCTGAGGGAGACCACCGGGGCCGGGGAACGCTCCTCGGCGTCCCGGTGCATGCCCATGCGGGAGTCGCCGCCGTAGAAGTTGATCAGCGCGATGTCGTACGTCTCCCCGCCGGCGAGGGGGGCGCCGTACGCCGCGGCCACCGCCTCCCGCGCGAGCGCGGCGAGCCGGTCCGGCATCGGCTTCACCGGCGCCCCGTCGCCGTCCACGGCGGTGTCGGCGTATCCGTACGGGTACCAGTGCAGCCCGAGGCACACCTGCCGGGCGGTCATCGTCCCGCCTCCGGGAACGCGTACGGTGCGCAGCCCGGCCGGCGGCCGGGCCCAGCCCCGGCAGGCTTCGATCAGCTCCCGCTGGCGCGTGGCACCGAGCCAGTCGGGGACGTGCACGGCGCCGGGGGCGATCACGGTCCGCTCGCGCGGGAAGAGTTCGCCGTCCATACCCCCATTGTCGCGAACCGGCTGGGAGACTCGCCCGCATGGAGATCACCACATACCTGAAGGCCCTCGACCGGGAGGGCCTCCTCCTGGCCGACCTGGCGGAGCGCGCCGGTACGGACGCGCCGGTGGCCACCTGCCCCGGGTGGCGGGTCGCCGACCTGCTGCGGCACACCGGCGCCGTCCACCGCTGGGCGGCCGGCTACGTCGGGGAGGCACGCCTGGAGCCGGTTCCGCTGCCGGACGCGCCGGAGCTGACCGGGGCGGAGCTGACCGGCTGGTTCCGCGACGGGCACGCGGCGCTGGTGCGGACGCTCACCGGGGCCCCGGCCGACGTGCAGTGCTGGACGTTCCTGCCGACGGCCGCGCCGTCCCCGCTGGCGTTCTGGGCGCGGCGCCAGGCCCATGAGACCGCCGTGCACCGGATGGACGCGGAGTCGGCGCTCGGGCTCGCGTTCTCGGCGGTGGAGCCGGAGTTCGCGGAGGACGGGGTGGACGAGCTGCTGACCGGCTTCCACGCGCGGCCGCGCAGCCGGGTGCGGACCCCGGAGCCGCGCGTCCTGCGGGTGCGGGCCGCCGACACCGCCGCGGTGTGGACCGTACGGCTGTCGCCGGAGCCGGCCCGTACGGTGCCCGGCGCCGTGGAGGGGGTCGCGGACTGCGAGCTGTCCGGGACGGCGGGCTGGCTGTACGCGGCCCTGTGGAACCGCCTCCCGCTCGCGGGCCCGGGGGTGACGGGCGATGCGGCGCTGGCGCGGCTGTGGGCCGAGACGTCCGGCATCTGACGGGCCGCCGCACCCGGGGGCCGCACGCGGGCCGCCGCACCCGGGGGCCGCACGCGGGGGGGGGCCGGGGCACTCTTGTGACGGCGGCCTCACGCTGTGACACTGCACGTATGGGGCGACGTACGCAGGCGGACCGGGACGCGATCACGGTCGAGATCGGCTACGCCTTCGTCAGCGCGTCCTTCGTCGCCGCCGTGTCCTTCGGCGCGGTGTACAGCGGCGCCCTCGCGTTCTCCTCCCCCGCCGCCCACCGCGCCCTGGCGCTGGCGGGCGCGATCGTGGGGGCGACGGTCTTCACGCTCCAGGCCGCGCGCGTCCTGTGGCCTTTCGCGCGCCGTCAGGAGGACGACGGCGGGTCGCGGCCCTAGGGGGTGTCGTCAAAGTCGTTTCGTACGCCCGCAGGGCGGGCCGTGCGGTGTCCGGTGCGTGCGCTCGCAAGGCGCAGGGTCGCCCGTGGACCGGATGTACACGGGCGATCCCGACAACGCGGCGAGCCTGCGTACCAGGCACCGCACGGCAGGAACGAGTGTGACGACACCCCCTAGCCGAGGGTCGCCGCGTACGTGGTCTGCGCGTGGTATTTCCACTGCGGGCCCGTGTTCCAGGGGTTGGGCATCCCGGCGCCGGTCGCGTACGCGTAGCCCGCGCCGCGGTCGAAGGCGGTGCGCAGCGCGGACTCCATCGCCCCGGCGTCCGGGACCCCGTGGACCAGGTGCCAGAACGCCGTTCCGCTCGGGTCGAGTTCGGTGCCGGCGCGGTAGCCGCTGAGGTGGTTGTAGACGTTGCCGCCGAGCCAGCCGGCGCTGTGGTACGCCGCGTACGTGTCCTCGTACGTCACGAAGACGTCCGCGGTGCGGCGGTCCGGCTCCAGGTAGCAGTCGGCGATGGCCGTGCCGGGGTTGTTGACCACGAGGTCGGGGGCGGCCGGGTCGACGGCGTGCATGGTGTCCTGGACGTAGCGGCGCAGCTCCGCGTAGTGGTCACGGGTGACGTTGTCCGGGCCGCACTCGCGGCTGACGACGTCGAAGAAGATGCCGTCGACGTGGAGCCGGCCGTCGGGGGTCTTCAGGTAGTTGTCGACGGAGGCCATGACGGCGGCGATGTCGCGGTTGCCGTGGTCCGTGTGCACGTACCCGAGCACCTTGGTCCGGTCGCCGGTCGTGGTGGTTCCGCCGCGCAAGGCGTCGGCGCGGGCCCGCCAGGGAGCGTCGAACGGGGCGTCGCCGTTGCCGGGGTTGAGGACCACCACGGAGGCGGCCGGGCCGGTGGCCGTCAGGTCGACCAGCATGGGGTCGTTGGCCCAGACGTACGCGGGGACCGCGATCTCCAAGCCCCGCACGCCGGGCACCCGGGGGCTCGGTGGCGCCGTGGGGGCCGGGGCCGGCCGCACGGCCGGGGGGCCCGCGTCCGTGCCCGCGGCGGCGGCCGTCGCCGGGCGGTCCGGGTCCGTCGTCCGGGCGCACCCGGTGACGGAGGGCGCCGCCACGGCGAACACGAGGGCGGCCAGCACGGTGGAAAGGGCCTTCACGGCGCGGGGCATGGCTGCTGTTCCTCCGGCGGCGGGGTCCGGGGGTGCCCCTCTCGGATCTCGTCGACCGCGTCCGCGTCGTACGGTGCCGCGCACCGCGAGGCAGCGGGCCGGCCGAGTACCGGACGTACCCGGTCGACCCGACGACGCGGCGTGGTACGGCGCCGGACGACGCGGGCTCGGCAAGGTCCGAGAGGGGCGCCCCAGGGGGGCGACCCGAGGAACACTAGACGGACGATCCTTCGTTCAAGGCTGAACCGCCCGCATTGGTATGAGGAACAGAAGAGCGATCTGTCGCCTCATCATGTGAATTTCCATCAGGTTCACCGGGTCGGTCCCGGGGGCCACACTCGCCCCTCCCGTCACACGGCGGTCAGCCCGACCTCGTGCGCCAGCCGGCCCGCGGCGTACGAGAAGAAGGCCGCGCGGTCCTCGACGACGCGGTTGAACTGGCCGAACAGCTCGAAGGAGACGAGACCGACCAACTGGGCCCAGGCTGCGACCAGCGCGGCCGTGACCTCGGGGGGCAGACCTTCGGCGAAGTCCGCGGTCATCCGGGTGGCTTCGGGGCGCAGGGCGGCCGGCAGCGGCGGCCGGGCGAGGCCCCGGCCCCCGTGAGCGGCGTGAAGGATCCCGATGAAGGCGTTGGCGACCCGGGAGGCGGGGCCGACGGTGTCCACGGGGGCGCTGTAGCCCGGGACCGGGGAACCGTAGATGAGGGCGTACTCGTGCGGGTGCGCCAGCGCCCAGACGCGGACGGCCTCGCAGACGGCGACCCACCGGACGCGGGGCGGGGAACCGGCGGTGAGGGCGCGGGCGTCCGCCTCCTCGGCGGCGGCGCCGATGCTGTCGTACGCGTCGATGATCAGCGCCGTGAGCAGTTCGTCCCGGCTGGGGAAGTAGCGGTAGAGGGCGGAGGAGACCATGCCCAGCTCGCGGGCGACGGCGCGCAGCGAGAGCTTGGCGGCACCCTCGGCCGCCAGCATGCGGCGCGCCTCGTCCTTGATGGCGGCTGTGACTTCGATACGGGCCCGTTCCCTGGCCCCGCGCACGGTGTTCATGCGGTCAGTGTGCCAGGCGGGCAGAGCAGCGCTCAATAAGTGGATCGCCAGTCTCTGAAGAGATCGGCGCTCCAATGAGAGAGCGGTGCTCTTGCTTAGGTTCACCGATCCGTGCACACTGGCCTCAAGCGAGAGCACTGCTCTCGCATTGCCGAATCGGCCCCGGAGGTCATCGTGAACGCGCCCACCCCGTACTACGTCCAGGCCGGCCCGCTCGCCACTCGCTTCAACGCGCTCTTCGGGAAGCTCGCCCGGTTCGGCATCAGCCTGGCCGGCACGGCCGAGCTGTCGGTCCGCGGCCGCAAGTCCGGCCGGATGCAGCGGATCCCGGTCAATCCGCACACGTACGAGGGTGCCCAGTACCTGGTTTCGGCCCGAGGCCACTCGCAGTGGGTCCGCAACATGCGGGCGGCGGGCGGCGGTGAGCTGCGGGTGGGGCGCAAGGTGCGGAGTTTCACGGTCACCGAGATCACCGACCCCGTGCAGCAGGCCGCCGTACTGCGCGCCTACCTGGAGAAGTGGGGCTGGGAGGTGGGCCGGTTCTTCCAGGGCGTCACGGCCAAGTCCACCGACGCGGAGCTCCAGGCGACCTCGGGCGACCACCCGGTGTTCCGCATCACGATGTCCCACTGACCGGATTCACCCGGGGCACGCGTTGTGCGGGGTGCGCGGGGTGGCCGTGCCGAGCGGGCGGTAGCCGCGCGACGTTTGCGAGGGCGGGGGCCAGGGCTGCTGTTGACGGGGCGGCTCGGCTGCCGGCGCTGCGAGCGACCCCGGCCAACGCGCGCGACACCGGCGCGGGGCCGGGTGGTTGGTTGAGCGCCTGCGTGGTCTCCGCCGCCCCGACGCGCGGCCCGCAGCGCGCGTGGGCGACGGAGACCGCGCAGGGGCGGGTCCGCCAGGTTCAGCCGACGCCGTGCCACCGCTCCGCCGGGTCCGGCCCGCGGGGCCCCGCCTGCCAGGTCCGCCCGCCGGGCCCGGTCTGCCGCCGCCCGGCCCGCCCTGACCGGCCCACCCTGAGCGCACGGCCCTGACCGGCCGTGCCCGGCCCGGCCCCGCGAGGCCCTCAGCCCATAGGCCGGGGCCCAGACCCCGACGCCGGCGCGCCGGGCCGGATCCGACGCCGCCGGCCCGGCGCAAGCCTCACCCCCAGCGCAAGCCTCACCCCCGGCCCCGGCCCCGGCCCCGCACGGCGGACCCTGACCGTGTCGTCGAAGTCCCGTCGGCGTTGCGGCCGGCAGGCCGACCGGCGCCGCTTCGGCGGCGCGGCGCTCGTCAGCTCCGCCCCCCGCCGGTCCTCCGGGCCGCCTGCCGCGCGTCCAGGGCGTGGAGTCCCTTACGGGCGAGCGGGGACGTCCGTACGAGGTCGGCCAGGGTCGTCGAACCCCGGGTGATCCGGGCGAACGCCCGCCACGCCGGGCGCAGACCGGTGATCGCCGCGTGCAGCAGCCCCGGCCGGGATTCGAAGAGGGTCAGCATCCGCTTGCCGATCTCCATCTCCACCCCCAGCCCGGCCTTCACCGCGAAGGCGTAGTTCAGCGCCTGGCGGCGCGCGTCCACGGCGTCCTGCGACTCGGAGATCTTGACCGCCCACTCCCCCGCCAGCCGCCCCGACCGCAGGGCGAAGGAGATCCCCTCGCGCGTCCACGGCTCCAGCAGACCGGCCGCGTCGCCCGCCACCAGCACCCGGCCGCGCGACAGCGGCGACTCGGGAGTGCGGCAGCGGGTGAGGTGCCCGGAGGAGACGGCCGGTTCGAAACCGGCCAGGCCGAGCCGGGCGATGAAGTCGTCCAGGTACCGCTTGGTGGCCGCGCCCTCGCCCTTCGCCGAGATGACCCCGACGGTCAGGGTGTCGCCCTTGGGGAAGACCCAGCCGTAACTGCCCGGCAGCGGACCCCAGTCGATCAGGACGCGCCCCTTCCAGTCCTCCGCGACCGAGTCCGGGACGGGGATCTCCGCCTCCAGGCCGAGGTCCACCTGGCCCATCTCGACCCCGACGTGCGCGCCGATGCGGCTCGCGCTGCCGTCCGCGCCGACCACCGCCCGGGCCAGGACGGTCTCGCCGTCGGCGAGCACCACGGCGACGGTGCGCCGGTCGGGCACGGCCGTCCCGTGCTGTTCGACCCGGGACACGGCTGTCCCCGTACGGACGGTCGCGCCCGCCTTCTCCGCCTCGGCGACCAGGCCGGCGTCGAACTCCGGCCGGTTGATGAGACCGAAGAGCATCTGCTTCGAGCGGCGCGTCCGGGTCAGCTTCCCGTTCATCGAGAAGGTGACCGCGTGGATGCGGTCCTTGAGCGGAAGGACGAAGCCCGGCGGCAGGGCGTCGCGGGACGGTCCGATGATGCCGCCGCCGCAGGTCTTGTAGCGGGGCAGTTCGGCCTTCTCCAGCAGCAGGACGCGCCGCCCCGCCGTCGCCGCCGCGTACGCGGCCGACGAACCGGCCGGTCCCGCGCCGACCACGACCACGTCCCACACCTCGCCGGTCTCCCCGCTGTCCCCGGCCACCTCGTCGCCCGCCCCCGGCGCGACCTCTCCTGCGCCTGCGCCTGTGTCTGCGTCGCGTACGTCGTCGCTGCTCACGATGTGCTGCTGCTCCTGATCACCCGGTTGCTCCGATGCCGGGGAAATCCTACGGCGAGAGTCGGCCTCGCCCTGCTGTGCGAGGATCGGGACTGTCTTTCGCCGTACCCGGCATACGCACACCACGCGGATGCGGGCGGCGCACACGGAGAACAACGTCGCACCCACGAGGAGCGTGCCCATGTCCCAGAATCCGATCGCCGAGACCATCGCCTCGCTGATGCCCCGCGCCAAGCGGGAGCTGACCGAGCTGGTGGCCTTCCAGTCGGTGGCGGACTGGGCACAGTTCCCCAAGAGCGAGAGCGAGGCCGCCGCGAACTGGGTGGCCGACGCGCTGCGCGTCGAGGGCTTCCAGGACGTGGCCCTGCTCGACACCCCCGACGGCACCCAGTCGGTGTACGGCTTCCTGCCCGGCCCCGAGGGCGCCCCGACCGTCCTTCTGTACGCGCACTACGACGTGCAGCCGCCGCTGGACGACGCCGCCTGGATCTCCCCGGCCTTCGAGCTGACCGAGCGCGACGGCCGCTGGTACGGGCGCGGCTCGGCCGACTGCAAGGGCGGGTTCATCATGCACCTGCTCGCGCTGCGCGCCCTGAAGGCCAACGGCGGCGTGCCGGTGGCCGTGAAGGTCATCGTCGAAGGCTCGGAGGAGCAGGGCACCGGCGGCCTCCAGCAGTACGCCGAGGCGCACCCGGAGCTGCTGACCGCCGACACGATCGTCATCGGCGACGCGGGCAACTTCCGGCTCGGCCTGCCGACCGTGACGGCCACCCTGCGCGGGATGACCCTGCTCAAGGTGAAGATCGACACGCTGGGCGGCAACCTGCACTCCGGCATGTTCGGCGGCGCCGCCCCCGACGCGCTGGCCGCCCTGATCCGGCTGCTCGACTCGCTGCGCGCCGCCGACGGTTCCACCACGGTGGACGGGCTGGCCTCGGACGCGGTGTGGGAGGGTTTGCAGTACCCGGAGGAGGACTTCCGCGCCGACGCGCGGGTGCTGGACGGGGTCGGGCTCATCGGCGAGGGCACGGTCGCGGACCGCCTGTGGGCGCGTCCGGCGGTCACCGTGCTGGGCATCGACTGCCCGCCGGTGGTGGGCGCGACGCCCTCGGTGCACGCGAGCGCGGGCGCGCTGATCAGCCTGCGCGTGCCGCCGGGCGTGGACACCCCGGAGGCGATCAAGCTGCTGGAGGCGCACCTCGTGGCGCACACCCCGTGGCGGGCGCGGCTGGAGCTGGAGGTCGTCGGTCAGGGGCAGCCGTTCCAGGCGGACACCACCAGCCCGGCGTACGCGTCGATGGCGGCGGCCATGCGGGTCGCGTACCCCGACCAGGAGATGCAGGTCAGTGGCATGGGCGGATCGATCCCGCTGTGCAACACGCTGACGTCGCTGTACCCGGAGGCCGAGATGCTGCTGATCGGGCTGAGCGAGCCCGAGGCGCAGATCCACGCCGTCAACGAGAGCGTGTCGCCGCAGGAGCTGGAGCGCCTGTCGGTGGCGGAGGCCCTGTTCCTCGTCAACTACGCGGAGTCCAAGCGCGCGTGACCCCCGCGGCACGCCGGGCCCGGTGTGCCGGCCGGGCCCGGTGTGCCGGCCGGGCCCGGTGTGCCGGCCGGCCCGGTGTGCCGGCCGGCCCGGTGTGCCGGCCGGCCCGGTGTAGCGGCCCGGCCCGGTGTGCCGGCCCGGCGGCCCCGGTTCGGCCCGCCGGGCACCCCGGACGGGGGCCCGGCTGCGCCCGGCCCGTCCGTTCGCCCCGGACGCACTGCGCTCTGGGCGGACTCCGCTCCTGGCGAAGCCCCGCGGCCCCGGGCGGGCCCGGATGCGTACGTTCGGCGCATGGATACGGATCTCGTCGAGGTGATCCCGGACCGGCTCCACATGTTCCGCTTCCCGATCGGCCAGGCGTACCTCTGGCAGGACGGCGAGGCCCTCACCCGTGCCACGGGGTGCTGTCCACCGGGGACTGCGTCGCCGCCGTCGGCCCGTTGATGCTCGGGGTGTTCAACGTGGACCGGGCCCGGGCCGCCGGGTCCTTCCGGCGGCCCAGCACTGGATCTACCTGGGCACGATGCAGTCCGCGAACGGCGTG
>NZ_JBEOXU010000181.1:0-10189 GCF_040296725.1 Streptomyces sp. NPDC002044 | reverse complement strand
TCCGCCCTGGTGGGACGCGGAGGTCGTCCGTCACCTCCAGTACGGGCAGGACATCGGCGTCGTGACGCTCAAGTGCCCGTTCCCCGCGGGGAGCGGGCACCCCATCGGCAGTCGAACGCCCGTACTTTAGCCCCGCCTTGTCCCGGTTTGTCGACGGATGTGTAACAGGGGTTAGCGAGGCCGTGGCCTGAGGGAACCTCAGCGTCATGAACCACAACGCGCCCCTCCCCCTCGCCCACCTCACCGGCAGCCGACCCCGTGTGCTGACCCTCGCCCAGCTGCGCGAGCACGGCGTCTCCGCGTCCGACGCCGCGGAGAAGCCCTGGCGGCAGATCCTGCCGGGGATCTTCCTGCTCCACCCGGGCCCGGCCACGAGCGAGGAGCGGCTGCACGCGGCGCTGCTGTACGCCGAGCGCCGCGGCAACGGCGAGGCCATGATCACCGGGCTGGCGGCGCTCGCGCTGTACCGGTTCTCCTCCACCCCCGCGCTGCCGGCGCTCTCCCGCATCGACGTGCTCGTCCCCGGCACCCGCCGGCTCCGCTCCACCGGCGACGTGCGGATCGTGCGGGCGCACGTCCCGCCCCGGTCGCAGGAGGTGACCGGGCTTCCGGTGGCGCCGGTCGCGCGGGCCGTGGCCGACGCCGTTTCCCAGCTCGCGGACGCGGGCACCGTACGCCGCCTGCTCAGCGAGGCCGTCCGCGGCGGACACTGCGAACCGGCCGCCGTCGTACGGGAGCTGACGGTGGCCCGGCTGCTGAGCCGGCCGCACGTGGTCGACGCCGTCGAGTCGCTCCTCGCCGAGGGGCGCGCCATCGCCGAGGACCGGCTGTACCGGATCGTACGGGGCTTCGAACTCCCCGAGCCGGTCTGGAACGTGGACCTGCGGCTGCCCGGCGGCCCCCACCTCGGCGGGGTGGACGCCTTCTGGCCGGAGCAGGGCGTGGCCCTGGAGATCGACACCCGGGCCCCGCGCCAGGGGGAGGACGAGCAGTGGTCCGAGTGCGTCCGCAAGCGGGAGACCCTGGAGCGGCTCGGGATCACCGTCCTGTACGTCACCCCGCGCAAGCTCCGCGACTGGCCCGAGCAGCAGGCCGCGGTCGTCCGCACCGCGCTGACGGCGGCCGCCGACGACGAGCCCGCCGCCTACCTGGTGGTCCTCCCCCGGTGAGGCGCCGCAGGCCCGCGGGCCGGGGCGCGCTCGGGGCGCCCCGCGGCGACGGCCCGCGCCGAGCGGCCGCGTACCCTTCAGGGGCGGGCGAGACGGTACGAAGGGGCAGGACATGGCGGTGGACCCACGACCCCTGACCGGGGAACCTCTCGCGCTCGACCTGCTGAACACCCGCTGGACCGCGGACGGCGAACCGCTGGACCTCTTCGCGGGCGCCGCCGGACTGACCCGCGTCGAGGGAGTCACGGTCTGGCTGGAGAGCGCCGGGCTGGCCGGCCGCTTCCGCGCCGACGCCCCTGCCCTGATCCACCTGCTGACCGCCCGCGAGGCCCTGGCCCGGGCGGTGGCCGACCCGGCCGACGCGAGCGCGCGGGCCCTGCTCGACGCGGTCCTGGAGCACGGCCGCGTCCGCGTCACCCTGACCGCCGAAGGACGGGGCGAGCGGACCGAGTTCGCGGATCCGGCCTGGGGGCCCGCGTGGACGGCGGTGCGCGACTACCTGGACCTGCTGGACTCCGCGCCCGGCCGCATCCGCACCTGCGCGTCCGGGGACTGCGGACTGCGCTTCCGCGACGACTCGCCCGACGGCACCCGGCGCCGGTGCGGGACGGCGGCCTGCGGGGCCCGGGCGTAGGCCCGGCGCAGCCCCCTCGTCACGCCCCCTCGTCACGCCTCCGCGCGCACGCGCGTGCGCTGGACGGACGGAATGTGTCACACCCGACCCGGAAGGCGACCGCGCCCCGGCACCGAGGTGCGGTCGTGAAGTCTACAAATCCACTCCACATCGGCGCCGTTTCTCCCTGGTACGCCCCGGTACGGGCCCACTGGCGCATACCGCGCCATGGCGGGAGTCCGCCATGTCAGGTCTCGGTCAATGACATCCCTCCCCAAAGAGCGGTCACTTGCGCAAGGCTGACCGGTCATCCGGCACCGAAATCCGGACCGTATCTTTCACATACCAGGGATGCTGATGACCCTCGAATCCCCCAGCTCCATATCCGGGCCCAGACGAGCGGCCCGAATAGCCGCCGCCGCGGGCCTCGTGGCCGCGCTCTGCGCGACCGGAGCGATGCCCGCCTTCGCCGCGGGAACCGTCGACGGGCCGCGCGCCACACCGCCGGTGAAGTCCGCGGACCAGAAGCTCGGCTCCGCCGATGCCGAGCTGCTGCAGGAGGCCAAGTCCAAGGGTGACAAGACCGTCACCGTCATGGTCGCGACCGCCCCCGGCCAGACGAAGCAGGTCGCCCAGCAGCTCGGCGCCGTCGAGGGTGCCTCGGTGGGCCGTACGTACGACGACCTCGGCTACGTGCGCGCCACGCTGCCCACCGGGAAGGCCGACGCCGCCCTCAAGGCGGCCGTCAAGCTGACCTCGGTGCACGGCATCGACCTGCGTCACGAGATCCAGCTGCCGGACCCGCGCCCGGACGCGGACCGCGAGAACGCCGCGGCCAAGAAGACCGCGGCCGAGACCTACCCCGCGCCGGACGCCAACACCCCGGCGAAGAACCCGTACAACCCGTCCTTCGAGACCGGCGCGGTGGACTTCGTCACGAAGAACCCCCAGGCCGACGGCCGCGGCGTGACCATCGGCATCATGGACTCGGGTGTCGACCTCGGTCACCCCGCGCTGCAGACGACCACGACCGGCGAGCGCAAGATCGTCGACTGGGTCACGGCGACCGACCCGATCACGGACAACGACGGCACCTGGCGGGCGCAGATCACCCCGGTCGCCGGCGCCTCGTTCGCCGCGGGCGGTTCGACCTGGAAGGCGCCCGAGGGCGCGTTCCAGTGGAGCCGCTTCAGCGAGTCGATCACCGCGAACGGCGACATGGCCGGTGACGTCAACCGCGACGGCGACACCACCGACCGGTTCGGCATGCTGTACGACCCGGCGACGGGCACCGTGCGCGTGGACACCGACCAGGACCTCGACTTCACGAACAACGAGCCGATGAAGCCGTACAAGGACGGCTACCAGGTCGGCTACTTCGGGACGGACAACCCGGCGACCCCCGTCGTCGAGCGCATCCCGTTCGTGATCGAGATCCGCAAGGACGTCCCGATGGACCCGCTGGGCGGGGACTGGGTCGGCAAGAAGTCCGACTTCGTCAACATCGGCATCATCGAGGGCACGCACGGCACGCACGTCGCCGGCATCACCGCCGCCAACAGCCTCTTCGGCGGCAAGATGAACGGCGCCGCCCCCGGCGCCAAGCTCGTCTCCTCGCGCGCCTGCACCTGGTCGGGCGGCTGCACCAACATCGCGCTGACCGAGGGCATGATCGACCTCGTCGTCAACCGCGGCGTGGACATCGTCAACATGTCCATCGGCGGCCTGCCGGCGCTCAACGACGGCAACAACGCCCGCTCGGAGCTCTACTCCAACCTGATCGACAAGTACGGCGTCCAGCTCGTCATCTCGGCGGGCAACGAGGGCCCCGGCGTCAACACGATCGGTGACCCCGCCCTGGCGGACAAGGTCCTCTCCGTGGGCGCGGCGGTCTCCAAGGAGACGTGGGCCGCCAACTACGGCTCGGGCGTGGCCAAGAAGTACAACATGTTCAACTTCTCCTCGCGCGGCCCGCGTGAGGACGGCGGCTTCACGCCGACCATCACCGCCCCCGGCGCCTCCATCAACACCGCGCAGACCTGGATCCCGGGCTCGCCGGTGAAGGAGGCGGGCTACGCGCTGCCGCCCGGCTACGCGATGCTCCAGGGCACCTCGATGTCGTCGCCGCAGGCGGCGGGCGCGAGCGCGCTGCTGATCTCGGCCGCCAAGCAGGCCAACATCGCGCTGAAGCCGGCCGGTCTGCGCGTCGCGCTCACCAGCACGGCGAAGAAGATCGCCGACGTTCCGGCGCACGCCCAGGGCGCGGGTCTGATCGACGTCGTCGGCGCGTGGGAGTCCATCCAGCGCGACGCCAAGGCCAACGACTTCACCGTCAAGGCGCCGGTCGACACCGCGATCGACCAGTTCCTGAAGACCCCGGGCTTCGGCACCGGCGTCTACGACCGCGAGGGCGGCCTGAAGGTCGGCCAGAAGAAGGTCTACAACGTCGTCGTCACCCGCACCACGGGCGTCAAGTACGGCACCCGGCACGACCTGAGCTGGCGCAACAACGACGGGACCTTCAAGGTCATCGGCGGCTACGACTACGTCACGCTGCCGCTGAACAAGCCCGTCACCATCAAGGTCGAGGCCAAGGCCACGTCGGCCGGCGTGCACAGCGGCATCCTGCAGCTGGACGACGCGACGACCGAGGGCATCGACAAGCAGATCCTGACGACGGTCGTCGCCTCGACCCCGCTGGCGACCCCGTCCTTCAAGCTGTCGGACACCTCGTCCGTGCAGCGCAACAGCCACAAGTCGTACTTCGTCACCGTGCCGCCGGGCGCCAAGACCCTGGAGGTCGCCCTCGGCGGTCTGCAGCCGGGCAGCCAGACGCGCTTCATCTCGATCCACCCGTACGGTCTGGGCGTCGAGGACAGCGCGACCACCCAGTGCTACCCGAACTACGACAACCCGGCGAACACCTGCCGCCCCGACCTGCGTTCCTACGCCGACCCGCAGCCGGGCGTCTGGGAGATCGAGGTCGAGTCGCGCCGTACGTCGCCGCTGCTGGACAACCCGTACAAGCTGGACGTCTCCGTGCTCGGCGCGGCCTTCGACCCCGCGGTGAAGGTCCTGCCCGAGGTCAAGCTGGGTACCCCGGCGCCGGTTCAGTGGACCGTCAAGAACGAGGCCGCGGCCATCGCCGGCGGCAAGCTCAAGGGCGGCCCGCTCGGCTCGGCGAAGGTCGCCAAGCCGACCATCGCCACCGGTGAGACCCACACCACCGAGGTCACGATCGGCGCGGGCGTGTCCCGCCTCGACATCGCGATCGGCAAGACGTCCGACACGGGCGCCGACCTCGACCTCGACGTGTTCAAGGACGGCGTCAAGGTCGGCAGCTCCGCCGACGGCGACTCCGAGGAGGCCGTGAGCCTGGTCAACCCGGCCGCGGGCACCTACACCATCGCGGTGCTGGGCTACGCGATCCCGTCCGGTTCCACCACGTACGACTACCGCGACGTGTTCTTCTCGGCCGCTCTGGGCTCCGTCCAGGTCGACGAGGCCGCCGCGGTGAACCTCGCCACCGGCGCCACCGCGCAGGTCTCGGCGAACGTCCTGGTCTCCAGCGCGGCCCCCGAGGGCCGTCAGTTCTTCGGCCAGGTCCAGCTGCTCAACGCCGGGGGCACCGCCGCCGGCACCGGCAGCGTGCAGATCGAGAAGGTCCTCCCGTAACCCGGTAGGCACCTGACAGGCCGAGGGGGCGGCGCTCCGACGAGCGCCGCCCCTTCGTGTTCCCCGGGTCCGGTCGCCTCCGACCAGGCAAAACGGATGATCGAGGGGCGTGCAACAGGGTCGCCGCGCAGACGTCACACGGGTGCACGTTCAGGACACCGTCCGTTCCTCGGACAATGGATTGGACAAGGCTCGTGGGGTCGAACGCATGATGGCTCCACGCGCGCCCGCGTCGTACGTACCAGAGGAGTCACCGTGAGGGTCGGAATCGTCGGAGCCACCGGACAGGTCGGCGGAGTCATGCGCGGCATCCTCGCCGAGCGGAAGTTCCCGGTGGACGAGCTGCGGCTGTTCGCGTCGGCCCGCTCCGCGGGCTCCGTCCTGGAGTGGGAGGGCCGGGAGATCACCATCGAGGACGCCTCCACGGCCGACTACTCCGGCCTGGACATCGTGCTGTTCTCCGCCGGCGGCGCGACCTCCAAGGCCCTCGCCGAGAAGGTCGCCTCCCAGGGTGCCGTCGTGATCGACAACTCCTCGGCCTGGCGCAAGGACCCCGAGGTCCCCCTCGTGGTCTCCGAGGTCAACCCGCACGCGATCAGGAACCGCCCCAAGGGCATCATCGCGAACCCGAACTGCACCACCATGGCCGCGATGCCGGTGCTGCGCCCGCTGCACGACGAGGCCGGTCTGACCGCGCTGATCGCCACCACCTACCAGGCCGTGTCCGGCTCCGGGGTGGCCGGCGTCGCCGAGCTCGACGGCCAGGTCAAGGCCGTCGCGGGCGAGGCCACCGCGCTGGTGCACGACGGCGAGGCCGTCGTCTTCCCCGAGCCGGGCGTCTACAAGCGGCCCATCGCCTTCAACGTGCTCCCGCTCGCGGGCTCGATCGTGGACGACGGCTCCTTCGAGACCGACGAGGAGCAGAAGCTCCGCAACGAGTCCCGCAAGATCCTGGAGCTCCCGGAGCTCAAGGTCTCCGGCACCTGCGTGCGCGTGCCGGTCTTCTCCGGCCACTCCCTCCAGGTCAACGTCCGCTTCGAGCGCCCGCTCGGCGTGGAGCGCGCCTACGAGCTGCTGAGGGACGCCCCGGGCGTCGAGCTCTCGGAGATCCCGACCCCGCTCCAGGCGGCCGGCAAGGACGCCTCGTACGTGGGCCGCATCCGGCTGGACGAGACGGCGGAGAACGGACTCGCCCTGTTCCTCTCGAACGACAACCTCCGCAAGGGCGCCGCGCTGAACGCGGTGCAGATCGCCGAGCTGGTGGCCGAGGAGCTGCGCGGCTGATCCCCGCGCGGGAGCGGAACACGAGGGGCGGGCGCCGGACGGCGCCCGCCCCTCCCCCGTGTCACGGCCGGCGGGGCGCGGGACGGACCTCGCGGCGGACCTCGTAGAGGAAGCAGCCGTACTCCACCGCCCGGACGTGGACGAGGGCGACCTCCGGGTCGGCGAACGCCTCGGCCAGCTCCCGCCCCACGACCCCGTCGGGGTCCTCGCCCAGGGACAGCATGCGGCCGCCGAGGATGCGGCCGCCCGCGTCGTAGCGCCGGGCGGCCCGCAGCGCCCCCGGCGTCCCGAACGGCAGGCCGGCGTCCTCCCGCGGGCCCGCGCACGCGTCGGCGTGCACGAAGACGGGCCCCTGCTCGTCGTACGCTCCCGGATCCGCGCCGGACAGCGCCGCCCAGCGGCGCAGCGGTGCGTAGGAGACCAGGGCGACGCGTTCGCCGGCGCGGCTGCGGCGCAGGCAGCAGCGGAGCGGGGCACCGCCCTCGGGGTCCTCGTACGGCAGGCAGGGGCGGCCGGCGTCGTCGATCCGGCGCAGTCCGGCCAGGGCGGACGGGCCGATGGGGAGCGCGGCGGGGGTGGTCGGCGTGGTCATGGGGCCGATCCTGCCGGGCGCGGAGGTCCCAAGCTGGCGGAAATCGGACCTCGCGTTCGCCCGTGGATTACTCGGAGGCTCCGGGCCGGGTCTGCGTGGAAGGATGGGCCGGAACGTCACCATCGAAGGAGATGAACGCGTGCCAGGCACGAATCTCACCCGTGAAGAGGCTCAGCAGCGGGCAAAGCTGCTCACCGTCGACTCGTACGAGATCGAACTCGATCTCAGTGGGGCGCAGGAGGGCGGGACCTATCCGTCCGTGACCACCGTGCGCTTCCAGTCGGCCGAGGCCGGGGCCGAGACCTTCATCGACCTGGTCGCCCCGGCCGTCCACGAGGTCGTCCTCAACGGCCACGCGCTCGACGTCGCCGCCGTCTTCCGGGACTCGCGGATCGCCCTGAAGCACCTGGCGGCCGGGACCAACGAGCTGCGCGTCGTCGCGGACTGCGCGTACACCAACACCGGTGAGGGCCTGCACCGCTTCGTCGACCCGGTCGACGAGCAGGCTTACCTGTACACCCAGTTCGAGGTGCCGGACGCGCGGCGGGTCTTCGCCAGCTTCGAGCAGCCCGACCTGAAGGCGACGTTCCGGTTCACCGTGACGGCCCCCGAGGGCTGGACGGTCATCTCGAACTCCCCGACGCCAGAGCCCAGGGACCGGGTGTGGGCCTTCGAGCCGACCCCGCGGATCTCCTCGTACATCACCGCGCTGATCGTGGGCCCGTACCACGCGGTGCACAGCTCCTACGAGGGCAAGGACGGCCAGTCCGTGCCGCTCGGCATCTACTGCCGGCCCTCGCTCGCCGAGTTCCTCGACGCGGACGCGATCTTCGATGTGACCCGGCAGGGCTTCGAGTGGTTCCAGGAGAAGTTCGCCTACGCCTACCCGTTCGCCAAGTACGACCAGCTCTTCGTCCCGGAGTTCAACGCGGGCGCCATGGAGAACGCGGGCGCGGTCACCATCCGCGACCAGTACGTCTTCCGCTCGAAGGTGACGGACGCGGCGTACGAGGTGCGCGCCGAGACGATCCTGCACGAACTCGCCCACATGTGGTTCGGCGACCTCGTCACCATGGAGTGGTGGAACGACCTCTGGCTGAACGAATCGTTCGCCACCTACACCTCCATCGCCTGCCAGGCGTACGCCGAGGGCTCGAAGTGGCCGCACGCGTGGACCACGTTCGCCAACTCGATGAAGACCTGGGCGTACCGGCAGGACCAGCTGCCGTCGACGCACCCGATCATGGCCGACATCCGCGACCTGGACGACGTCCTGGTCAACTTCGACGGCATCACGTACGCCAAGGGCGCCTCGGTGCTCAAGCAGCTCGTGGCCTACGTCGGCACGGACGCCTTCTTCAAGGGCGTGCAGGGCTACTTCAAGGCGCACGCGTTCGGCAACACGCGCCTGTCCGACCTGCTGGGCTTCCTGGAGGAGACCTCGGGCCGCGACCTGACCGCCTGGTCGAAGGCGTGGCTGGAGACCGCCGGCATCAACGTCCTGCGCCCCGAGGTGGAGACGGACGAGCAGGGCGTCATCACCGCGTTCGCCGTCCGCCAGGAGGCCCCGGCGCTGCCCGCGGGCGCGAAGGGCGAGCCGGTCCTGCGTCCGCACCGGATCGCGGTCGGCCTGTACGAGCTCCAGGACGGGCGCCTCGTGCGCACCGACCGGATCGAGCTGGACATCGACGGCCCGCTGACGGCGGTGCCGGAGCTGGTGGGCCGCGCCCGTCCGACGGTCGTGCTGCTCAACGACGACGACCTGTCGTACGCCAAGGTCCGCCTGGACGAGATCTCCCTCGCCAACGTCACCGCGCACCTCGGCGACTTCACCGAGTCGCTGCCGCGCGCGCTGTGCTGGGCCTCGGCCTGGGACATGACGCGCGACGGCGAGCTGGCCGCCCGTGACTACCTCGCGCTGGTGCTCTCGGGCATCGGCAAGGAGTCGGACATCGGCGTCGTCCAGTCCCTGCACCGGCAGGTCAAGCTGGCCGTCGAGCTGTACGCCGACCCGGTGTGGCGCCCTGAGGGCCTGGCGATCTGGACCGAGGCCACCCTGGAGCACCTGCGGGCGGCCGAGCCGGGCAGCGACCACCAGCTGGCGTGGGCCAGGGCCTTCGCGGCCACGGCCCGCACCGAGGGACAGCTGACGTACCTGTCGGCCCTGCTGGACGGCGCGGCGGAGATCGAGGGCCTGGCCGTCGACACCGAGCTGCGGTGGGCGTTCCTGGAGCGCCTGGTCGCCACCGGTGTCGCGGACGAACCCGCCATCGCGGCGGAGCTGGAGCGGGACGCGACGGCCGCCGGCGAGCGCCACGCGGCGACCGCCCGGGCCGCGCGCCCCACGGCGGAGGCCAAGGCCGCGGCGTGGGCCTCGGTGGTGGAGTCCGGCGACCTGCCGAACGCGGTGCAGGAGGCGGTGATCGGCGGCTTCGTCCAGAGCGACCAGCGCGAGCTGCTGGCCCCGTACACGGAGAAGTTCTTCGCGGCGGTCAAGGAGGTCTGGGACACCCGTAGCCACGAGATCGCGCAGCAGGTCGCGGTGGGGCTGTACCCGTCCCTCCAGGTCACGCAGGAGACCCTGGACGCGACCGACGCCTGGCTGGCCGCGGCCGAGCCGAACGCGGCCCTGCGCCGCCTGGTGTCGGAGTCGCGCGCGGGCGTCGAGCGGGCCCTGCGGGCCCAGGCGGCCGACGCCGCCGCCGCTGCCGCCGCGGTGTAACGCGTGACGCCGGCGGGCCGGGCCACCGTCGTCGCCGTTGGCTCGCACGAGCCGACGGCCCGGGAGACGGACACCGGCCTCGTGCGGAGGTCGGCCGTGTACGTGGAATCGCGTGCGGCGGCCCTGCGGGAGGC
>NZ_JBEOXU010000180.1:0-10496 GCF_040296725.1 Streptomyces sp. NPDC002044 | reverse complement strand
AAGGGGCCGGGGCCTTCGCGTACGCCCCCCGTCGCGGCGCGGGGCGCCCGTACGGCGTCTCAGCGGGCCGCGGCCGGCTCCGGGCTCTGGGCGAGACGGCCGTCGGCCATCGTGGCCGTACGGTCCATCCGGTCCAGGTGGGCGTGGTCGTGGGTGACCAGCACGGTCGCGGTGGAGCGCTCCCGGGTGAGGTTCACCAGCAGGTCGAGCACGGCCGCGCCGCGCTCGTGGTCCAGGGCACTGGTCGGCTCGTCGACCAGCAGCACCGAGGGCTCGTTCATCAGGGCGCGGGCGATGTTGACGCGCTGGCGCTGGCCTCCGGAGAGCTGGTGGGGCCGCTTGCCGGCCTTGTCGGCCAGGCCCACCGCGTCGAGCAGCTCCAGGGCCCGGCGGCGCAGCCGGGCGGCGGGCCGGCCCGAGAGGTGGGCCATCACCTGGAGCTGCTCGGCGGCGGTGAGCGAGGCCAGCAGGTTGGGCTGCTGGAAGACGATGCCGATCTCCTCGCGGCGCAGCGCGGACTTCTCGGCGGCGCTCAGCCGGGCGGTGTCGCGGCCCGCGACGACCACCCGCCCCGTCTCCGGGGTGACCAGCGTGGCGGCGACGGCCAGCAGGCTGGACTTGCCGGAGCCGGACGGGCCGATGACGGCCGTCAGCGTGCCGGCGGGCACGTCCAGGGTGACCGCGTCCAGGGCGGTGAGCCGCCCGTCGCCGTCGGGGTAGGTGAGCGTGACGTCGTGGACGAGCAGGGTCATCGGACGCTCCCGAGGGCGGTCAGCGGGTCTACGGCGGTGATCCGCCGGACGGACAGGGCGGCGCCGAGCGCGCCGAGCGCGATCATGATCGCGGCGGGGACCAGCACGGTGGCCGCGTCGAGGACGAAGGGCACGTCGCCGCCGCTGATCAGCGCGCCCAGTCCGGCGGCGAGCGCCGTCCCGAGCCCCGTCCCGACGGCGAGCATGACCACGGCCTGGCCGAGGGCGTCCTTGAGCAGGTACGGGGTGGAGGCACCGAGTGCCTTCAGGACGGCGATGTCGCCGCTGCGCTGGATCGTCCAGACCGTGAAGAACGCGCCTATGACGAGGGCGGAGATGGCGAAGAGGAAGCCGCGCATCAGCTGGAGCGAGCCGTTCTCCGAGCTGTAGGAGCCGATGGCGCCCAGCGCGTCGCCGACGCCCAGGGTCCGGGTTCCGGCCGCCCCGTCGGCGGCGGCGGTGACCGCGCCGGGCGCGTCCAGGGCGATGACGGTGGCGAGGGTGTCGAGGGAGGTTCCGGGGTTGCCGACGCGCTGCCAGTCGTTGAGGTCCATCCACACGACCGGGGTGTGGCTGAAGGCCGCGGTGCCGGACACGGCCGCGACGGTCAGTTCGAGCTGGCCGATCCTGAGCTTCCCCCCGGCGGCGAGCCCGCCGAGCTCCCTGGCGGCCTTCTGCGTCAGCACCACCTGCCCCTGGGTGAGGCCGGAGCCCCGGGGTGCGACCCGGCCGCCCGGCTCGACGCCGAAGACGGAGACGGCGGCGGTGCGCTCACCCGAGACGGCGTTGGTGGTGCGGATGCCGACGGGCTCGGCCGACTTCACCCCGGGGCGCGCGCGCCAGGCCAGCCAGGCCCGCTCCGGTATCTGGGAGTTGGTGAACGAGACCTTCTGGCCGCCGGGGGGCGCGGCGAAGGACAGGTGGGTGGCGGGCAGGCCCGTGACGGCCGAGATGTTCTCCCGGGCCAGTCCGGAGGTGAGCCCGGACAGCAGGCCGACCAGCAGCGTGATCAGCAGGACCACCGAGCCCATGAGGGCGAACCGGCCCTTGGCGAACCGTAGATCTCTCCATGCGACGAACATGTCCCCCACCTTGGTGTTCCGCGTGGGCACAAGGCATCGCGCCACAGTAGTGATCCTCGTATCGAAGGGACCGCCGAGACATCAATCTTTCGGTTGACCGGGGCCAGCGGCCGCCCGCTTACGCTGGTCGGGCCATGCCTGCTCCCCCATCCCGCTCCCTGACCCCCGTCTCCCGCGTCCTGCGGCTGTGCCTGCACGCCCTGCTCCTCGGGCTGCTCGCGCTGGCCGCCGGCCGCGCCCTCGCCGACGCCGCGCCCCGGGCCGGGTGGGTGCTCGCCGGGTGCGCGCTGCTCGCCGCCGTGTACGCGGCCGGCGTACGGGCCCCCGTCGTGCACCGCTCGCCCCGCGCCGGGGCGCTCTGGCTGGCCGGGCTGGTCGCGGCCTGGGCGGCGCTGCTCGTGGTCTCCCCCGACGGCCTGTGGATCGCCTTCCCGCTGTACTTCCTGGAGCTGCACCTGCTGCGGCTGCGCTGGGGCGTGGCGGCGGTCGCGGCGACGGCCTGCGCCGCGATCGGCGGGTTCCTCGCGCACAGCGACGCCGCCACCCCGGGGGCGTTCCTCGGACCGCTGCTGGGCGGGGCGGTGGCGGTGGCGACCGTACTGGGCTACCAGGCGCTGTACCGCGAGAGCGAGCGGCGGCGCGAGCTGATCGAGGAGCTCATCACCACCCGGGCCGAACTGGCCGCGGCCGAGCGGGGCGCCGGGATCCTGGCCGAGCGGGAGCGCCTGGCGCGGGAGATCCACGACACCCTGGCCCAGGGGCTGTCCTCGATCCAGCTGCTGCTGCGGGCGGCCGAGCGGGCCCTCGCGGAGGGCCGGACCGGGGCGGCCGGCGACGCCGCGCACGCGGCGGCGCTGGCCCACATCGCCCGGGCCCGTGAGGCGGCCCAGGAGAACCTGGCGGAGGCACGCAGCTTCGTACGGGCCCTCACCCCGCCGGACCTGGAGAACGGCTCCCTCGCGGCCGCCCTGGAGCGGCTGTGCGCGGGGGTTCCGGGCCCGCGGGTGCGGTTCTCCCTCAGCGGCGCCCCGCGCGTGCTGCCGACCCCGTACGAGGTCGCCCTGCTGCGGATCGCCCAGTCGGCGCTGGCCAACGTCGTGCGGCACGCGCGGGCGGGCCGCGCCGAGATCACCCTGACCTTCATGGACACCTCGGTCACCCTGGACGTCGTGGACGACGGGCGGGGCTTCGAGCCCTCCTCGGCCGCGGCCTGCGGCGACGGCGGCTTCGGGCTGCCGGCGATGCGCTCGCGGGCCGAGACGCTGGGCGGGCTGTTCACCGTGGAGTCCGACCCGGGCCAGGGCACCGCCGTGGCCGTCACCCTGCCCCTGGCCGCCGAGGTCCTGCGATGACGATCCGGCTGCTGCTGGCCGACGACCACCCGGTGGTGCGGGCCGGGCTGCGCGCGGTCCTGGACACCGAGCCCGGTTTCGCCGTGGTCGCCGAGGCCGCGACCGCCGAACGGGCGGTGGAGCTGGCGGCGTCCACCCCGGTCGACGTGGTCCTGATGGACCTCCAGTTCGGTCCCGGCATGCACGGCTCCGCGGCCACCGCCCTGATCACGGCCCGGCCGGGGGCGCCCCGGGTGCTGGTCCTGACCACGTACGACACGGACGCCGACATCCTGGCGGCGGTGGAGGCCGGGGCCTCGGGCTACCTGCTCAAGGACGCACCGCCGGAAGAGCTGGCGGCCGCCGTACGGACGGCCGCCGCGGGCCAGTCGGCGCTGGCCCCCGCGGTGGCCCTGCGCCTGATGGACCGGATGCGGACCCCGGCGGAGGCCCTGACGAAGCGGGAGCTGGAAGTGCTCCAGCTCGTCGCGGACGGCCTGTCGAACCAGCAGATCTCCAAGAAGCTCTTCCTCAGCCAGGCCACCGTCAAGTCCCACCTGGTCCACATCTACGCCAAGCTCGGCGTGGACTCCCGCACCTCGGCGGTGGCGGCGGCGGGCACCCGCAGGCTGATCCGCACCCCGTAGGCCGGTGTGCCCGTGCTCCGCGGGTCCGCGCCCGCGGGGGGCCAGCACCAGGGCGCAGACACCGGGCCGCAGGCGGGTGCGGGGCGGCGCGCGCCGGGAGCATCGGGGGCGAAGTCCCTACGGAAAGCGAGCCCGCCATGTCCGCCCCGCACAGACCCCTCACCCGCGCCGCCGCCACCGGCGCACCGCCCCCGCCCGCCGAGGTCCGTACCGCCTGGGCCCTGTGGCTCACGGCCGTCGCGGCCGGCGCCTTCGAGACCGCCCTCATGATCGCCCGGGCTCCGGGCGACGCGGCCGGCGCCGGCCTGGCCGTGCGCCTCACCGTGTTCACCGTGGCCGTCCTGACCGCCTTCCGGATGCGTTCGGGAGCCCGCTGGGCCCGGATCGCCCTGGCCGTCGGCCTCGGGGTCCTCGGCACCGCCTCGCTGGTCGTCGAACCGCTCGGGTACCTCCTGGACGGCGGATCGCTCCCGGCGGCCCTGGCGGGGGCGGACGCGCTCGGCCTCGTCTTCGGCGCGAGCCGGACGGTCCACCTGGCCGCCGTCCTGACGGCGGTGGCCCTGATGTTCCGTCCGGCGGCGAACGCGTATTTCCGCGGGCGGCCGTAGAGGGGGCGCTGCGGGCGTTCACGCCACCCAGTGCGGGCGGTCCACCGCCGAGGGGAGCGGGATTCCGTCGTGGAAGGCGCTCGCGAGGCGGCGTACGCCCTCGTCCAGGCGGTCGGCGGGGAGCGTGTACGGGATGCGCAGCCGGTGCTCGAAGGTGCCCGGGTCCACGCCGAAGCGGGCGCCCCGACCGATGTGGACCCCGGCGGCGGCGGCCCGCTCGGAGAGGGCGGAGCTGACCGGTTCGCCGAGGTCGACCCAGAGCGAGAGCCCGCCCGGCTGCGGCTGCCAGGACCACTCCGGGGTGTGCCGCTGGAGCGAGCCGGCCAGTGCCTCGCGCTGGATCCGCAGCTGCGCCAGGCGGGCGGGCAGGGACCGTTCCAGGCCGTCGATCAGCGGGAGCGCGAGAAGCTGGTCGAGGACCGAGCAGGTCATGTCGGCCGCGACCTTGACGGCGGTCAGCTCGGTGACCATCTTCGCGGTGGCCCGGATCCAGCCGGCCCGCAGCCCGCCCCAGTGCGTCTTGCTGAGCGAGCCGATGGTGATCACGTGGTCGGCGCCGCCGCGCGGGGCGAGCGAGGCGAACGGCGGGGGCGCGGGAACGTCCAGGGCGATGTCGGCGATGGTCTCGTCCACCACCAGCCAGGTCCCGGTGGCCCGGGTGGCCGCGAGCAGCCGCAGCCGCTGCTCCGGGGGCATCAGGGCGCCCGTCGGGTTCTGGAAGTCGGGGATCGTGTAGGCCAGCCGGGGCACGGTCTGGCGCAGGGTGGACTCGGCGATCTCCATGTCCCAGCCCGCGTCCGAGACGGCGATGGAGCCGGTGCGCAGGCGCGCGTGACGCAGGGCGTCGAGAGCGTTGGCGTACGTGGGACTCTCGGTCAGGACCCGGTCCCCGGGCCGGCAGAGCAGGCTGACGACCAGCGAGAGGGCCTGCTGCGCCCCGGCGGTGACCAGGATCTGCTCCGGCCGGGTGGGCAGTCCGCGCCGGGTGAACCGCTCGGCGACCGCTGCCCGCAGGTCGGGCAGGCCGAACGGGTGGTAGCCGGGGGTGCGGGCCAGGGCCGGGAGCCGGGGTGCGGCCCGGGCCAGCGCGTCGGTGAGGGCGTCCTCCGGGGCGCCCATGGCGGCGATGCCCAGGTCGATCCCGGGGTCCTCGCCGGCGTCGTGGACGCCCGCTCCCAGGAGGGCGTGGGCGCCGACCGGGGCGTGGCCCTCGGGTAGCTCGGTCCAGGTGCCGGAGCCGCGCCGGCTGCGGACGTAGCCGCTCTCGCGCAGGAGGTCGTATGCGCCGGTGACGGTGGCCCGGCTGGCGCCGACCGCCTCGGCCAGCTCGCGTTCGGCGGGGAGCCGTACGTGCAGGGCGACGCGGCCGTCGAGGACGAGGGTGCGCAGGGCGTCGGCGAGGGCCCGGTAGCCGGGGCGGGCCAGGACCTCGGCCGGCAGCAGGGCCGCCAGCTGGCGGCTGCCGATGGTTCTGTCCGCGGTGTGGACCACTCGGCCGTATCCCATGCCAACCTCCCCCGATTGGCTCTGCCGGCCAGGCCAATCCAGGACCAGACTCGCCTCATTGGTCCCCGATTGGCAAGGAGAAACCGAAATGCTGACCGACCGTGACGAGCGCGCCCTGCTGGCCGCCGGAGAGAACCGGATCTCCGAGCCGCTGCGTGTGGGGGCCGCACTGGCCGCCGTACGCCGCGCCCTGGCCGGGCCGGGGGCGCGGGCGTTCACGGGGCGCGGTGGGGGTGGTGGGCCAGGTGGGCGGCGGGGGGCTCCGGCCCAGGAGCGAGAATCGGTGCCATGTCGTCCCACACCTCACCCCACGCCCGGCCCGGCCCCGGCCGTGGCGCCGGGGCCTGCCCCGGCTCCCGCTCCGAGCCCGGCCCCGGCCCTGGCTCCGGCCCCGGCTCACCGGTGATCGCGGGCCTGCTGCTCGCGGCCGGCGGCGGCCGCCGGCTCGGCGGCCGGCCCAAGGCCCTGCTCCCCCACCTCGGCCGCCCGCTGGTCGAAAACGCCGTACGGGTGCTGCGCGAGGCGGGCTGCGGGCCGGTGCACGTGGTGCTCGGCGCCTCGGCGGCCGAGGTCCGCGAGCGGGCGGACCTGACCGGCTGCGTGCTCGTGGACAACCCGGACTGGGAGCGGGGCATGGGCTCCTCGCTCCGCGTCGGGCTCGCCTCCCTGGCCGGTACGGGGGCCGCCGCCGCCCTGGTCTCCCTGGTGGACCAGCCCGGCATCGGGCCCGCGGCCGTGGCCCGGGTGCTCGCCGCGTACCGCTCCCCCGCGAGCCTGGCGGCGGCGGCGTACGACGGCGAGCGCGGCCACCCCGTGCTGTTCGGCGCGGACCGCTGGGCGGACATCGCGGCGACGGCGACGGGCGACAAGGGCGCGCGGGTGCATCTGGCGGAACACGCCGACGATCTCGTCCTGGTGGAGTGCGCGGACATCGCGGAGCCCTTCGACATCGACACGCCCCCCGACCTGGCACGTCTCCTCTGAGCAGGGTGTGACGGCGATGGCACTGAGGGCCACCGAGAAGCGGAATCTGTCGACTCAGAGAATCTCGACATCAACAAACCATTGAACTTCCACCATGAGGAAATTACTATCCACTGGTCAGAAGCGCCCTGAACCCACATACGGCGCCCGCGACCGTACTCCGGAACTCTCCACACCCGACGGCACTGCGTGCCGTCTCGCGCGAGCATTCCCCCGCGGCCGCCAGGCACCGCCGCTGAAGGAGTGACAGATATGTCCGCACCAGCGCCGTCTCCGCTGGCCATCGTCGACGCCGAGCCCCTGCCCCGGCAGGACGAGGTCCTCACCGGCGCGGCCCTCGCCTTCGTGGCCGAGCTCCACCGGCGGTTCGCCCCCCGCCGCGCCGAGCTCCTCGCCCTCCGCGGCGAGCGCCGTGCCGAGATCGCCCGTACGTCCACCCTCGACTTCCTCGCCGACACCGCACAGGTCCGCGAGGGGGACTGGAAGGTGGCGCCGGCCCCGGCCGCGCTGAACGACCGCCGTGTGGAGATCACCGGCCCGACGGACCGCAAGATGACCATCAACGCCCTGAACTCGGGCGCCAGGGTCTGGCTCGCCGACTTCGAGGACGCCTCCGCCCCGACCTGGGAGAACGTCGTCCTCGGCCAGCTCAACCTGATCGACGCCTACGAGCGCCGCATCGACTTCACCGACCCGCGCACCGGCAAGGCGTACGCCCTGAAGGCCGCCGACCAGCTCGCGACCGTGGTGATGCGGCCGCGCGGATGGCACCTCCAGGAGCGCCACCTGCGGTTCGAGGGCGCGGCCGCGTCGGGCTCGCTCGTCGACTTCGGCCTGTATTTCTTCCACAACGCGCAGCGGCTGATCGACCTCGGCAAGGGCCCGTACTTCTACCTGCCGAAGACGGAGTCCCACCTGGAGGCGCGCCTCTGGAACGAGATCTTCGTCTTCGCGCAGGACTACGTGGGCATCCCCCAGGGCACCGTCCGCGCCACCGTCCTCATCGAGACGATCACCGCCGCGTACGAGATGGAGGAGATCCTCTACGAGCTGCGCGACCATGCGGCCGGCCTGAACGCGGGCCGCTGGGACTACCTCTTCTCCATCGTGAAGAACTTCCGTGACGGCGGGGAGAAGTTCGTCCTGCCGGACCGCAACGCGGTGACGATGACCGCCCCGTTCATGCGGGCGTACACCGAACTGCTCGTGCGCACCTGCCACAAGCGCGGCGCCCACGCCATCGGCGGCATGGCGGCCTTCATCCCGTCCCGCAAGGACGCCGAGGCCAACAAGCTCGCGTTCGACAAGGTCAAGGCCGACAAGGACCGCGAGGCGGGCGACGGCTTCGACGGCTCCTGGGTCGCCCACCCCGACCTGGTCCCGATCGCCATGGCCTCCTTCGACGCGGTGCTCGGCGACAAGCCGAACCAGAAGGACCGCCTGCGCGAGGACGTCTCGGTCGCCCCGGGCGAGCTGATCGCGATCGACTCCCTGGACGCCCGGCCCACGTACGACGGCCTGCGCAACGCCGTCCAGGTCGGCATCCGCTACATCGAGGCCTGGCTGCGCGGCCTGGGCGCCGTCGGCATCTTCGGCCTGATGGAGGACGCCGCCACCGCGGAGATCTCCCGCTCGCAGATCTGGCAGTGGATCAACGCCGGGGTCGTCTTCGAGAACGGCAAGACCGCCACGGCGGAGCTGACCCGGGAGATCGCGACCGCCGAACTGGCCGCCATCCGCGCCGAGGTCGGCGAGGAGGCTTTCACCACGGGCAAGTGGCAGCAGGCCCACGACCTCCTCCTCCAGGTCTCCCTGGACGCGGACTACGCGGACTTCCTCACCCTCCCCGCCTACGACCAGCTGGTCGGCTGAGCAACCGGTTTCGGCTGAACGCACAGCGGCCGAACCCGGTCGGCTCCGCCCCCGTCGCCTCACGGCACGGGGGCGGAGCCGTTTCCATGCCCGCGGCCGGTCCGAACGGCCATCCGGCCGGTCCCGAGCGGCCGGGCCGGTCCCGAACGACCGGTCGGTCGTTACCTCATCGTAATCTGCGGCTACCTAGCGGTAACAAGGCGCGGCGTGTCACCTTTCCGGTTGCCACCGGCCGGCGGTTTCCCCCACTTCCCCAGCCATGCACCGGAGTTGTTCCCGGCTCCGCCATGGCCGACCGCAGGAGTTCCGCAGTGATCGGATTCCGCAACGTCAGCAAGGACCGGGCCGGCAGTCGGGTGCGACGACTCGCCGGGGCCGGGATGGTCCTGCCGCTCGCCGTCGGCGCCCTGATGGCCGGCGGGGCCGGCCCCTCGGCCGCCAGCCCCGGAAACGGGCCCACCGCCGTGGTGTCCATGGGCGACAGCTACATCTCCGGTGAGGCGGGCCGCTGGAAGGGCAACAGCCTCACCAACAGCGGCAACAGGACCGGGACGGACCGGGCCTGGACCGGCGGCAGCGCGTACGACCCGGGCAAGGTGTACGGAACCACGGCGGGCGGCTGCCACCGGTCCGACTCGGCCGAGGTGCGAAGCGCCGGACCGATCGCCGACGTCGCCGTCAACCTGGCCTGCTCCGGGGCCACTTCGCAGAACGTGTTCCGCGCCTCCCACGGGGGTGTGGCCTTCAAGGGCGAGGCTCCGCAGGCCGACCAGCTGGCCGCCGTGGCCGCGGGCAACGACGTCAGGATCATCGCCCTGTCCATCGGCGGCAACGACCTGGGCTTCGCCGAGATCATCAAGAACTGCGCCTACGACTTCATCATCTGGAACTCCTACTGCCATGACGACCAGCAGTACGCGGTGGACCAGAAGATCGACCAGGTCATGGCGAACGTCGGCAAGTCCGTCGACGAGGTGCGGGCCGTGATGCGGGCGGCCGGATACGCCGACACCTCGTACCGCATCGTCCTGCAGTCCTACCCGTCGCCCATCCCGCGCGGCGCCGAGAACCGGTACACGCAGAGCGACTGGAGCCGGCTGAACACCGGCGGCTGCCCGTTCTGGAACCGGGACTCCGACTGGGCGCGGGACTCGCTCGTGCCGCAGATCGCGAACCGCGTCAAGGCGGTGGCCGCGGCGAAGGGCGTGCAGTTCCTCGACCTGCGGGACATGCTCCAGGGGCGCGAGGTGTGCGCCAAGGCCAGCAGGCTCGTGACGACGGCCGCCCCGGCCTCGGCGAAGACCAGCGAATGGGCGCGGTGGATCGACAGCAGTGAGACGCAGGGGCCGGTCCAGGAGTCGATGCACCCGAACCACTTCGGGCAGCTCGCCGCGGGACGCTGTCTGGCCCTCGTCGTCGCCCAGCCGGCCTCCGGCGGGTTCGGCTGCAAGAACACCGCCGGGGCGGACCAGACGGGCATGCGCCTCGTCCCGGCCCCGTAGACCGTCCGGAGGATCCCGGCGTCCCCGCGGCGCCGGAAGTCCGGGTGCGCGGGGGTGCGGGAGGTGTCGGCCGGGGCCCGGCCCGCCATCCGCGGCGGCTCCCCCGGCTCCCGGGCCCGGCCCCGTGCCGGAGGATAAACACGCTCAGCTAGGGTCAACCCACATCAGAAAAGCGAGTGGCCCGGCAGGTGGTTGCACACCTAAACCGGGCC
>NZ_JBEOXU010000179.1:0-10586 GCF_040296725.1 Streptomyces sp. NPDC002044 | reverse complement strand
GTCGGATTGGTGGAGGAACCGATCACGTTCGCCACCCCCGCCATCTTCAGCACGTTGGGCACGTGCCCGCCGCCGCAGCCCTCGATGTGGAAGGCGTGGATCGTCCGCCCGTCCAGGACCCGAAGGGTGTCCTCCACCGACAGGCACTCGTTGAGGCCGTCGCTGTGCAGGGCGACCTGCACGTCGTACTCCTCGGCCACACGCAGGGCGGTGTCCAGGGCGCGCGTGTGCGCGCCCATGTCCTCATGGACCTTGAACCCGGACGCACCGCCCTCCGCGAGCGCCTCGATCAGCGGAGCCGGATCCGAGGAGGAACCCCGCGCGAGGAAGCCGATGTTCACCGGCCACGCGTCGAAGGCGTTGAAGGCGTGCTTGAGGGCCCACGGGGAGTTGACGCCGACGCCCCACACGGGGCCGAACTCCTGGCCGATGACCGTGGTGACACCCGCGGCGAGCGAGGCTTCCATGATGCGCGGGGAGAGCAGGTGGACGTGGGTGTCGACGGCTCCGGCCGTGGCGATCAGGCCCTCGCCGGAGACGATCGAGGTGCCGGTGCCGACGACGACGTCGACTCCGTCGAGGGTGTCGGGATTGCCGGCGCGGCCGATCGCGTGGATCCGGCCCTCGCGGATGCCGATGGACACCTTGCGGATGCCGAGCACCGCGTCGATGACCAGCACGTTGCTGATCACCACGTCACAGGTGTCCCGGACCGCCGCCGCCTTCAGGTGCAGCCCGTCCCGCGCCGTCTTCCCGAAGCCCGCCAGGAACTCGTCCCCCGGCCGCTGCGAATCCGACTCCACCCGGACGGTGAGCCCGGAGTCCCCGAGGCGGACCCGGTCCCCGGCGCGGGGACCGTGCACCGCCGCGTACTCGTGCGGGTCGATGTGCCGGCCCCCGGGGGCACAGTGATCGCTGTGGGGGGTCTGGCGGCTCATGCGGGGTTTCCTTCCGGGCAGGCCGTGGGTCCGGGTGCGGCTCCGTGCGGGCCGGTGGGGTCGGCGGGACCAGTGGGGCCGGTGGGCCCGGCCGCTTCGGCGGGACCGGCCGGCCCCGTGCCGAGGTAGCCGCAGGCCGCCGCGCGGCGCAGGGCCTCCGCCTTGGCGCCGGGGGCGTCCAGCGGGCCGTCGACCAGCCCCGCGAAGCCGATGGCGACGCGCTCGCCGCCGATCGGGACCAGTCCGACCTCGCCCTCGCCGTGCGGGTCGAACCGGACGGAGGAGCCGGCGGGCACGCACAGCCGCATGCCGTAGGCGGCGGCCCGGTCGAAGTCCAGGCGCGGGTTGGCCTCGAAGAAGTGGAAGTGCGAGGTCACGCTCACCGGAACGGCCGCGGTGTTGCGCACCCGCAGGTGGAGGACCGGCTCCGGCTGCGGCACGCCCGGCCCGGGGACCACGGCGCCCGGGGCGTCGTCGCCGAGCGGGACGGCGCCCCGGATGGGGGCCGAGACGACCGCGAGGCGGGATCCGTCGTCGAAGACGGCCTCCACGTGCACCTCGGTGACCACGTCGCAGACGCCGGGCAGGACGTCGTCCGCGCCCAGCACCGAGCGGGCCTCCTCGATGGCCTCCGCGAGCCGCTTCCCGTCCCGTGCCGCCTCGCAGACCGTGTCCGCGATGAGCGCGGTGGCCTCCGGGACGTTGAGTCTCAGGCCGCGGCCCCGTCGGGCCCGGGCCAGTTCCGCAGCGCTGCGGAGCAGCAGCCGGTCGCGCTCCGTAGGGGTCAGCCGCACGCCGATCCACCACCTCTTGAGTCAATGGGTTAGAGCATCACTCTAACTCTTCATCGCATGGGAGGGAATCATTGACCTGGCGTACGGGAGTGCGTCACATTGAGTGTCGCTCAAACACTGTGCGACCACCCCCCGCCCTGCCAAGGGAGTCCCCCATGCCCATCGAACAGCGCGGAGTCGACACCATCCCCGAGGAGGAGCGGACGAGCGGTCCCCGTGACCTGATCTCGATCCTGCTCGGCTCCAACCTCTGTCTCGGCGTGATCGTCTTCGGCTGGCTGCCCCCGTCCTTCGGACTGGGCCTGTGGCCCTCGGTCACCGCCATCGTGACCGGCACCGTCGTCGGCATCGCCTTCACCGCGCCGCTCGCTCTCGTCTCCCTGCGCACCGGCACCAACCTGTCCACCTCCAGCGGCGCCCAGTTCGGCGTCCGCGGCCGTCTCGTCGGCTCGGTGGTCGGCCTGCTGCTCTCGCTCGGCTACACCGCCCTGACCCTGTGGATCGGCGGCGACGTGATGGCCGGGGTCCTCTCCCGGCTCACCGGGCTCCCGGACACGGGCGGCACGCGGGCCGCGATGTACGGCGTACTGGCCGTGTGCACCGTCGTCGGGGCCGTCTTCGGCTACCGGCTGCTGCTGCGCGTGAGCAAGGTGCTGTCCGTCGGCATGCTGGTGCTGCTCGCGGCCGGCGTGTTCGCCTACTCCGGCGACTTCACCGCGGCCGCCCCGCCGGACACCCCGTACCTCCTCGGCTCGTTCTGGCCGACCTGGCTGCTCGCCACCGTCGCCGCCGGGCTGAGCGGACCCGTCGCCTTCATCACGCTGCTCGGTGACTACACCCGCTACGTCTCCCCGCGCCGGCACGCTTCCCGTACGGTGCTCGGGGCCACCGCCCTCGGCCTGCTCGCCGGCCTGCTGGTCCCGCAGCTGTTCGGTACCTTCACCGCGCTCGCCGCCCGGGCGGGCGCCGAGTACGCCGGTCCGCTCGTGGCCGCCGCGCCCTCCTGGTACCTGCTCCCGCTGCTCGCCGCCGCCGCGGGCGGCTCGGTGGGCAACGCCGGGCTGATGCTCTACTCCATGGGGCTCGACCTCGACGCGATCCTCCCCCGGGTCACGCGCACCACGGCCACCCTGGCCGCCGCGGCCGTCGCCACCGGCTTCGTCTTCGTCGGCTCCTTCGGGTGGAACGCGCAGGCCGCGATGACCTCCTTCGTCCTGCTGCTGACCGCGATCGGCACCCCCTGGGCGGTGATCACCCTGATCGGCTACGCGCGCTGCCGCGGACGGTACGACGCCGAGGCCCTCCAGGTCTTCAACCGCCGTTCGGTCGGCGGGCTCTACTGGTACCGCGGCGGCTGGAACCCGCGCGCCACCGTCTCCTGGGCGATCGGCGCCGGGGTCGGCCTGCTCGCCGTGACCACCCCCTTCTACGAGGGCCCGCTGCTGGCCCTGACCGGCGGGGTGGACTGCTCCTTCGTGCTGTCCGGTCTGGCGGGCGGCCTCGCGTACGCCGCACTGACCGCCGGCGCCTCCCCGGCTCCCGCCCCGGCTCCCGCCGAGGAGCCGGCGGTGCGGACGGCGGCCTGAGCCCGCGCCCCCGTACGGCGAAGGCCCGCGCCTGCGGAGCTTCCGGGGGCGCGGGCCTTCGTACGCGGGACTGTCCGCGCGGGACTGTCCGCGCGGGCGGCACTAGCCGAGCGGGTGCATCCAGCCGTGCGCGTCGGCGGCGTGGCCGGTCTGGAGTTCCAGGAGTGCCTTGCGCAGGCGCATGGTGACCCGGCCGGGCTCGCCGTCGCCCTGGGTCCAGTTGGCGCGCTCGGACTTGACCGAGCCGACCGGGGTGATGACGGCGGCCGTGCCGCAGGCGAACACCTCGGTCAGGGTGCCGTTCTCGTTGTCGCGCTTCCAGTCCTCGGTGGTGATCCGGCCCTCTTCGGCGGTGTAGCCCAGGTCGCGGGCGATGGTGAGGAGGGAGTCGCGGGTGATGCCCGGCAGGAGCGAGCCGGTGAGCTCGGGGGTGACGATGCGGTCGCCGTACACGAAGTACAGGTTCATGCCGCCCATCTCCTCGATCCAGCGGTGCTCGACGGCGTCGAGCCAGACCACCTGGTCGCAGCCGTGCGAGGCGGCCTGGGCCTGGGCGACGAGGGAGGCCGCGTAGTTGCCGCCGGTCTTGGCGGCGCCGGTGCCGCCCTTGACGGCGCGCACGTAGTCCTCGGAGAGCCAGACGGAGACGGGCTTCACGCCGCCCGGGAAGTAGGCGCCGGCGGGTGAGGCGATGACGATGAAGAGGAACTCGTTGGCCGGGCGGACGCCCAGGCCGACCTCGGACGCGAACATGAACGGCCGCAGGTACAGCGAAGCCTCGCCGGAGTCCGGGACCCAGGCGCGGTCCTGCTGGATCAGCGCGTCGCAGGCCGAGATGAACAGGTCGACGGGCAGCTCGGGCATGGCCATGCGGCGGGCGGAGGTCTGGAACCGCTCGGCGTTGGCCTCGGGGCGGAAGGTGGCCACGGTGCCGTCGGGCTGGCGGTACGCCTTGAGGCCCTCGAAGATCGTCTGCGCGTAGTGCAGCGTCATGTTCGCGGGGTCGATCGACAGCGGCGCGTACGGGACCAGCTCGGCGTCGTGCCAGCCGCGGCCCTCGGTCCACTTGATCGTCACCATGTTGTCGGTGAAGTGGCGGCCGAAGCCGGGGCTGGCCAGGATCGCCTCGCGCTCCGCGTCGGACAGCGGGTTCGAGGAGGGCTTGAGCTCGATCGTGGGCGTCGTCATGAGTGCTTGTCCTTCACCGTTGTGTATGGCGGACCGCGCTCATGCGTACTAGGACGTCCGAGCTTCCCCGTATTCAGCGGCCTCGCGTTCGATTATCGCCCGCGCGAGGGGTTCGGTGAAACGGGGGGGTTTGCGGCCCAGGGGAGATGGTGACACCCGGGGCCGCACAGGAGAAGCCGCCGGGGCGATGACGACCCGGCGGCTTCCTTCAGGTGGAGCGGCCGGGTCAGCCGGCTACGCGAGCGGCGAGGGCGTCGCCGATGGCGTCGGTGGAGCGGAAGGTGCCGTCGCGCTCCGCGAGGTCGGCGCAGACGGCGTCCTCGATGCGGGCGGCCTGGGCCTCGTAGCCCAGGTGGCGCAGCAGGAGGGCGACGGACAGGATCGTCGCGGTCGGGTCGGCCTTGCCGGTGCCCGCGATGTCCGGGGCCGAGCCGTGGACGGGCTCGAACATGGACGGGAAGGCGCCGGTCGGGTTGATGTTCCCGGAGGCGGCCAGGCCGATCCCGCCGGTGACGGCGGCGGCCAGGTCGGTGAGGATGTCACCGAAGAGGTTGTCCGTGACGATGACGTCGAAGCGCTCCGGCTGGGTGACGAAGAAGATCGTCGCGGCGTCGACGTGCAGGTAGTCGGTGGTGACCTCGGGGTACTCCCGGCCGACCGTGTCGAAGACGTTCTTCCACAGGTGGCCCGCGTACACGAGGACGTTGTTCTTGTGGACCAGCGTCAGCTTCTTGCGGGGACGGGCGTTCGCCCGCTCGTAGGCGTCGCGGACGACGCGCTCGACGCCGTACGCCGTATTGACGCTGACCTCGGTGGCCACCTCGGCGGGGGTGCCGGTGCGCAGCGAGCCGCCGTTGCCGGTGTACGGACCCTCGGTGCCCTCGCGGACCACGACGAAGTCGATCTCCGGACGGCCGGCCAGCGGGGTGGCGGTGTTCGGGAACAGCTTCGACGGGCGCAGGTTGATGAAGTGGTCGAAGGCGAAGCGGAGCTTCAGCAGCAGACCGCGCTCCAGCACGCCGGACGGGACCGAGGGGTCGCCGATGGCGCCCAGCAGGATCGCGTCGTGGTGCCTGAGGGCCTCCAGCTCCGCGTCCGGAAGGGTTTCACCGGTGCGGTGCCAGCGCTGGGCCCCGAGGTCGTATGGCCTGGTCTCCAGCTTCACATCCTGGGGCAGGACCGCGGTAAGGACCTTGAGTCCCTGAGCCACGACTTCCTGGCCGATGCCATCACCGGGGATCACTGCGAGATTGATGCTGGTCGACATGACGAAACCGTACTCCGTGTCCCAGCCCTCAGACATATTACGTCCACCATGTGGACCATCGTGAACGCAACATGTCCGGGGCGACGGTGGGCGAATGCCTGCTCAGAGGCCCCGCGCGGGCTCAGTGGCCGGTCGAGCCGCCGTTGTCGCGGCGGTCCAGCGCACGCTGGAGGGCGGCGGCGGCGTTCTTGCGGTCGGAGTCCGCCGTGGAGGAGTGGCGGACACGGCGGACGGCAGCGGTGGTGGGGGTCATGGTGATCGACTCCTTGAGATCACGGCGTGGCGGGGCCACGGATGAGGGGTTCCTTCAAGGCGCCGGAAGAGGCGGGGAGCGGTGCGCCGCAGGGGTTGCCTGCCGGGGGCGCGCGCTCACGACCGCCATTCGCCGGATCGGCGAGACGTTCGGCTCCTACCAAGCTAGGCCAGGTCCGGCTGTATGTCTCCGCACTTACTCGGACTTCCTACTATCTGAGACGCCGAACCCGCCCGCGAACCCCTCGCCGGAGGTCCGTTTCAGCCCCTCGCGGCGCGAAGTTCCCTGATCAGAGCCCTCACCGTGCGGGAAGCCGCCGATTCCGGTGTGGTGACGTATCCCACCGTGCGCACCGGCCCCAGGGGGCCCAGACCGGTGATCTGGACGCCCGGGGCGTCCTCGCGCAGCGACAGCTCCGGGAGGATCGCCATGCCGAGCCCGCGGCCGACCATCGTCAGCACCATCCCGTCGTCCTCGGCCTTGACGGTGGCCCGCGGGATCCAGTCCTGGGCCCGCCACCAGTCGCGGGTGTACGAGCCGCAGTTCTCGTCCCAGTCCAGCAGGGGCAGCGCCCTCGGATCCGGGTGTCCCGCCGGGTGGACCAGGGCGTACGCCTCCTCCACCAGCACCCCGCACAGCAGCCCCGGCGGCAGCTCCGGCGATCCGCCCAAAGTGGCGATGCCCAGGTCGGCGCGGCCTGCGGCGACCTCACCGGCGGTGCCGGCGCCGAGTTCGCGCACCACCCGCACCTCGAGACGGATGCCGGGGTGCCGGGCGGCGAGCCGTTCCAGGGCGGGCGGCAGCAGGTGCAGGGCCGCGCTGCGGAACGCCGCGATCCGCAGGACGCCCCCGACGGCGTCCCCGCCGGACGTGTCCCGGCCCGCGCCGCGCACCTCCTCGCCCATGACCTCGTACAGCCGCAGGATCCGGCGGGCGTGGGCGGCGGCCCGCTCCCCCGCCGCGGTGGGCCGGGCCCCGGTGCGCCCCCGCTCGAAGAGGACGGCGCCGACCTTGGCCTCGCTGCCGCGCACGGCGTGCGAGACGGCGGACTGGGTCAGGCCGAGCGCGGCGGCCGCCGCGGAGAAGCCGCCGCGCTCCGCGACGGCGACCAGGATCCGGAGTTCCTGCGGGAGGAGATCGGCCACGGGGGCTCCCACCTCGTTCTATGAGCGTCGTTCATGGGCGTGCGGCTTCCATGAGCGCAACCCCCTGCCCGGCCGCGGGATTCCTTCCTAGCGTCGGGGCCATGACCACGCGCACCGCTCACGCCGTCCACCAGACCGCCCGCCCCGTCGGCTTCCCCGCCGCCGACGACTTCGCCCATGTCTCCTTCCCCGTCCCGGAGCCCGCGCCCGGCACGGCGCTGGTGGAGAACCTGCTGCTCTCGGTGGACCCCTACCACCGCGGGCTGATGGACGGCGGCGAGGGCGGCTTCGAGCTGAACGCCCCGCTGGAGGGACGGGCGGTGGGCCGGGTGACCGCCTCCCGCGACCCGGGCCTGGCCGAGGGCGACCTCGTCTTCCACCGTGCCGGCTGGCGCACGCACGCCCTCGTCACCCTCGGTGCGGACGGCACCCGCCGGCTCCGCGGCCACGAGGGGGTGCCGCTGGAGGCGTACCTCTCCATCCTGGGCGGCACCGGCCTGACCGCGTACGCCGCCCTGACCCGGACCGCGGCCCTGCGCGCGGGCGAGAACCTCTTCGTCTCCGCCGCGGCGGGCGGGGTCGGCACGGCGGCCGGCCACATCGCCCGGCTGCTCGGCGCCGGCCGGATCATCGGCAGCGCGGGCTCGGCGGCGAAGGTCCGCCACCTCACCGGCGAGCTCGGCTTCGACGCGGCCTTCGACTACCACGACGGGCCGGTCGGCGAGCTGCTCGCGCGGGCCGCTCCGGACGGCATCGACGTGTACGTGGACAACGTGGGCGGCGGCCACCTGGAGGGCGCGATCGACGGCTTGCGCGAGTACGGGCGCATCGCCTGGGTGGGTGCCATCTCCCTGTACAACGGCGACCGCTCCCCCGCGGCGCCCCGCAACCTCTTCGAGGTCGTACACAAGTCGCTCCGCCTGGAAGGGGTATTGGTTCGCAATCACACCAATCTGCAAGACGAGTTGGAGGGCTTCCTCGTACCCCACCTGCGCAGTGGCCGGATCGGCACCGACACCACCGTTGTCCAGGGCTTCGAGCACACGGTGGAGGCGTTCAGGGGCATGCTCAAGGGCGACAATCTGGGCAAGATGCTTGTCCGCCTGGACGGCTGAATCCGGCCACCCCGATGTTCACCGACTTCTTACCGCACGGCTGTAGACCTTTGGCGCGGCTGCCGCCACTCTTGCGGTCATTGTGCCGCCGGGGCACACGAGTTGGAGGCGAGGGGCCCGTGACACCGATCAGCCGCAGAGGGTTCGTGGGTATCGGCGCCGGACTGGTGGCGGGGGCCGCGCTGCCCGGCGCCGCGCCCGCGTCGGCGGCGGCCGCCGCCGCGAGCGGCACCCTCACCGACGTGAAGCACGTGGTGATCCTGATGCAGGAGAACCGCAGCTTCGACCACTACTTCGGCAGGCTCCGGGGCGTCCGGGGCTTCGGCGACCGCGCGGCCGGCAACATCCCCGGCGGGTGGGGCACCTTCCAGCAGCCCAACTGGGGCGGCCGCCAGTACCCGTGGAAGCTGTCCGCCACCCCGCCGGCGGGCGGGGTCGACGGCGAGACCCTCGCCCAGTGCAACGGCGACCTCCCGCACAGCTGGACCTCGCAGCACGCCGCCTGGAACAAGGGGCGGATGGACAACTTCGTCACCGGCGTCGGCAACACGCGCACCCTCGGCTACCTGGACCGCGGCGACATCCCCTTCCACTACGGGCTCGCCGACCAGTACACGGTCTGCGACGGGTACTTCTGCTCCGCGCTCAGCGCGACCGGCCCGAACCGCACCTTCCTGTGGAGCGGCAGGATCGACGCGGGCAGCAAGGACGGCGGCGACGAGTCCGGCCTGACCTGGGAGACGTACGCGGAGGCCCTCCAGCGGGCCGGCGTGAGCTGGAAGGTCTACCAGAACGCCCAGGACAACTACGGGGACAACGGCCTGGCCTACTTCAAGAAGTTCACCGACGCGGCCCCCGGCAACCCGCTGTGGGACCGGGGCATGGGCTCGGTCCCCCGGGTGACCGGCTCCACCCCGGACGACATCGCGGCCGCGATCCGCGCCGACTCCCTGGCCGGCACGCTCCCGCAGGTGTCCTGGGTCGTGGCGAACGAGGCGTTCTCCGAGCACCCGTACGCCCCGCCCGGCGACGGCGCGCACTTCGTGGACCTCGTCTACCGGGCGCTCGCCGCGAACCCGGAGGTCTTCGACTCCACCGTGCTGTTCCTCAACTACGACGAGAACGACGGCTTCTTCGACCACGTGCCGCCGCCCGTCGCGCCGCCCGGCACGCCCGGCGAGTACCTGGACGGCGTCCCGATCGGGCTCGGCTTCCGGGTCCCGATGATCGTGATGTCCCCGTGGACGCGCGGCGGCTGGGTCAGTTCGGAGGTCTTCGACCACACCTCGGTGCTGCGGTTCATGGAGCGGTGGACGGCAGCCCTCGGCACGCCCGCCGCCTGTCCGAACATCAGCGCGTGGCGCCGCCGGGTCACCGGCGACCTGACCGGCGTCTTCGACTTCGCGCACCCGGTCTACGGCGTCCCGGCGGGCCTCCCGTCCACGGCGAAGGTGATCGGCCAGGCCACCTGCGCGCCGCTCCCGAACCCGGTGCCGCAGAACAACGCCCTGCCGGCCCAGGAGCCGGGGACCCGGCCGGCGCGGGCGCTCCCGTACCAGGTCAACGGCAACCTGGACCGCTTCGAGTTCGGGGCGGCCGGCAAGATCCTGGCCTGGTTCTCGATGTCCAACCAGGGCGCGGAGGCGAAGCGGGCGGCGCACTTCTCGATCCACCCCCACCAGCACCGGGACACGGCGGCCTGGCAGTACACGGTGGACCCGGGCGCGGCCGCGACGGACTACTTCAACATCGGCCTGGGCCACGGTTCCGGCAAGTACGACCTCTCGATGCTCGGCCCGAACCGCTTCCTGCGCCGCTTCATCGGCGACGCGACCAAGCCGGGCAGGGCCCTGGAGGTCGCGGCCCGCTACGCGGCCGAGCCGGGCACCGGCAGGACGGCGCTCCACTTCAGGATGACGAACGCCTCCGGCGCCCCGGTCACCTTCACGATCCGCTCCAACGCCTACCGCACGGACGGCCCGTGGACCTACACGGTCCCGGCGAACTCCTCCCGCGAGGACCACTTCAACGCGGTGGCCCACCAGAACGGCTGGTATGACTTCACCGTCCTGGCCGACTCCGACGGCACCTGGTCGCGCCGCTACACCGGGCACATCGAGACCGGAGCCCCGAGCGTCTCGGGGGCGTAGCGGCGGCTACAGCACGTCCCCATTGCGCCAGTCGAAGTCGAGCCGCCCGGCGGGGTCCGGCAGGGCCCCGCCGGGCGGCGCCCACACGTAGGTGAAAGATCGAGCTGGCCCGGCCGCGCAACGTAATCGGCAAGTCCACGGTCGAGGCGA
>NZ_JBEOXU010000178.1:0-10704 GCF_040296725.1 Streptomyces sp. NPDC002044 | reverse complement strand
GTGGTCACCTTTGCCGCCCCCCGCCCCCCCCCGGCCCCGCGGGGGTGGGGGGTCCGGCGCCGGGGCGGCGCCCCGGCCGCCCGCCCGGGCGACGGCGGCGGGGGCGGGGGGCTCCGGAGCGGGGGCCTCCGTGTCCCGCTCGACGAAGTCGGGTCGCGACACCGGCAGGTACAACGTGAACGTCGACCCCTCACCCGGCGTGCTGCTCGCGGTGACCACGCCTCCGAGGAGCCGGGCGATCTCCCGGGTGATGGACAGTCCCAGTCCGGTGCCGCCGTACTTGCGGCTGGTCGTGCCGTCGGCCTGCTGGAACGCCGCGAAGATCACCTCGAGTTGTTCCTCGGCGATGCCGATGCCCGTGTCCACGACCTTGAACGCCACCACGGACCCGGCCCGGATCAGCTCGGCGGGCAGCTCCCCGGCCTTCGCCGGTTCGATCCGCAGCTGGACCCGGCCGCTCTCGGTGAACTTGACCGCGTTGGACAGCAGGTTGCGCAGGATCTGCTGGAGCCGCGCGTCGTCGGTGAGCAGGTCCACCGGTACGCCGGCCGAGCTCGTGATGTCGAAGTCGAGGCCCTTTTGGCTGGTCAGCGGCCGGAAGGAGGCTTCGACGTAGTTGAGGAGCCGCTTGAGCGAGACCCGTTCCAGGTTGACGTCCATCTTGCCCGCCTCGACCTTCGACAGGTCGAGGATGTCGTTGATGAGCTGGAGGAGGTCGGACCCGGCGGAGTGGATGATGCCGGCGTACTCCACCTGCTTGGGCGTGAGGTTGCGGCTGGGGTTCTGCGACAGGAGCTGGGCCAGGATGAGCAGGCTGTTGAGCGGCGTGCGCAGCTCGTGGCTCATGTTGGCGAGGAACTCGGACTTGTACTTCGACGCGAGCGACAGCTGCTGGGCCCGGTCTTCGAGTTCCTGACGGGCCTGCTCGATCTCCAGGTTCTTCGTCTCGATGTCGCGGTTCTGCGTGGCGAGGAGGGCCGCCTTCTCCTCCAGTTCGGCGTTGGAGCGCTGGAGTTCGTCCTGCTGGACCTGCAACTGCTCGGACCTCGCCTGCAGTTCACCGGTGAGGCGCTGCGACTCGCCGAGGAGTTCGTCCGTGCGGGCGTTGGCGACGATGGTGCTGACGTTGACCCCGACCGTCTCCATGAGGCGCCCGAGGAAGTCGCGGTGCACGGGGGTGAAGGAGCTGAAGGTGGCGAGTTCGATGACCCCGAGGACCTGGTCCTCGACGAGGATGGGCAGCACGATGAGGTTCGCGGGCGTGGCCGCGCCCAGGCCGGAGGAGATCAGGTAGCCGGGCGGCAGGTTGTCGGTGGTGAGGATGCGGCGGCTGCGGGCCGCCTGTCCCACCAGGGTCTCGCCGCGCCGCACCCGCTGGGCGGCGGGGCGGTCGGCGGGCCGTCCGAACGAGCCGATCAGGGAGAGCCAGGTCTCGCCGTCGGTTTCCTCGGCGAGGTAGAAGGCCCCGTAGCTGGCGTCGACCAGGGGCGCCAGTTCGTCCATGACGAGTTCGGCGACGACGGCGAGATCGCGGTGGCCCTGCATGAGGCCGGAGATCTGCGCCAGGTTGGACTTCAGCCAGTCCTGTACCTGGTTGGCGCGGGTCGTCTCGCGGAGCGAGCCGACCATCGAGTTGATGTTGTCCTTGAGTTCGGCGACCTCACCGGAGGCGTCCACGGTGATCGAGCGCGTCAGGTCGCCCTCGGCGACGGCGCTGGCGACCTCCGCGATCGCACGGACCTGCCGGGTCAGGTTCCCGGCCAGCTCGTTGACGTTCTCCGTCAGCCGCTTCCAGGTACCGGACACGCCCTCGACCTCGGCCTGGCCGCCGAGCCTGCCCTCACTGCCGACCTCGCGCGCCACACGGGTCACCTCCGCCGCGAAGGAGGACAGCTGGTCGACCATCGTGTTGATCGTCGTCTTCAGCTCCAGGATCTCGCCCCGCGCGTCGACGTCGATCTTCTTGGACAGGTCACCGTTGGCGACCGCCGTCGTGACCAGAGCGATGTTGCGGACCTGGCCGGTCAGGTTGTTCGCCATGGAGTTGACGTTGTCGGTGAGGTCCTTCCAGGTGCCCGCCACGTTGGGCACCCGCGCCTGACCCCCGAGCCGGCCCTCGGTTCCGACCTCGCGCGCGACGCGGGTGACCTCGTCCGCGAAGGCGGACAGCGTGTCCACCATCGTGTTGATGACCCCGGCGAGCGCCGCGACCTCGCCCTTCGCCTCCACCATGATCTTCTGCGACAGGTCGCCACGGGCCACGGCCGTCGCCACCTGGGCGATGGACCGCACCTGCCCCGTCAGGTTCGACGCCATCACGTTGACGTTGTCCGTCAGGTCCTTCCAGGTGCCCGACACCCCCCGTACGGTGGCCTGGCCCCCCAGGTTGCCTTCGGTGCCCACTTCCCGGGCCACGCGCGTGACCTCGTCGGCGAACGCGGACAGCTGGTCGACCATCGTGTTGATGGTCTCCTTCAGCTCCAGGATCTCGCCCCGCGCGTCGACCCGGATCTTCTGCGAGAGATCGCCCTGCGCGACCGCGGTGGTGACCTCCGCGATCGAGCGGACCTGCGCGGTGAGGTTGTCGGCCATGAAGTTCACCGAGTCGGTCAGGTCCCGCCACGTGCCGGAGACCCCCTTCACGTCCGCCTGCCCGCCGAGGCGGCCGTCCGTACCGACCTCCCGGGCCACGCGGGTCACCTCGTCGGCGAACGCCGACAGCTGGTCGACCATCGTGTTGATCGTCGTCTTCAGCTCCAGGATCTCGCCCCGCGCGTCGACCCGGATCTTCTGCGAGAGATCGCCCTGCGCGACCGCGGTGGCGACCTCCGCGATCGAGCGGACCTGCGCGGTGAGGTTCCCGGCCATGAAGTTCACCGAGTCGGTCAGGTCCCGCCACGTGCCGGAGACCCCCTTCACGTCCGCCTGCCCGCCGAGGCGGCCGTCCGTACCGACCTCCCGGGCCATGCGGGTCACCTCGTCGGCGAACGCCGACAGCTGGTCGACCATCGTGTTGATGGTGTTCTTCAGCTCCAGGATCTCGCCGCGGGCGTCGACGGCGATCTTCTGCGACAGGTCGCCCTTGGCGACCGCCGTCGTCACCTGCGCGATGTTGCGGACCTGGTCGGTCAGGTTTCCGGCCATGAAGTTCACCGAGTCGGTCAGGTCACGCCAGACTCCGGCCACGCCGGGCACCTCGGCCTGACCGCCGAGCCGTCCCTCGCTGCCGACCTCGCGCGCCACCCGGGTGACCTCGTCCGCGAAGGAGGACAGCTGGTCGACCATCGTGTTGACGGTGTCCTTCAGCTCCAGGATCTCGCCCCGGGCCGCCACGTCGATCTTCTGCGACAGGTCACCGCGGGCCACGGCGGTCGCCACCTGGGCGATGTCCCGTACCTGGGTGGTGAGGTTGCCGGCCATCGCGTTGACGGAGTCCGTCAGGTCGGCCCACGTTCCCGAGACGCCCGGAACCTCGGCCTGACCGCCGAGGGTTCCCTCGGTTCCGACCTCGCGGGCGACGCGGGTCACCTCCGACGTGAACAGGGAGAGCTGGTCGACCATGCCGTTGAAGACGGTGGCGATCTCCCCCAGCAGCCCGTCGGCCTCGTCGGGCAGGCGGGTGCCGAAATCACCGTCCCGGACGGCCGTCAGGCCGGCCAGGAGCTGACGCAGCTCCGGCTCTCCCACCGCCCCCGACACCTTCACGCCCGTCGCTGCAACCGCCGGCTCGACCATCCCTGCCCCATCTCCCTCTGCCCGGACCCGCCCGAAGGTTCGAGCGCCCCGCGCCAGGCTAAACCCCTGCGCACCGGCGCACGTACGGGACCGGTGAGGAGCCGGGCCACCCGCGCCCGGTGCCCGCCCTGCACCGGGCCGCAGGGCGGGCGGGCGGGCCGGGCACCACACGGCGGGCGCGCGTTCGGCGGCACCCCCTAGAGTGTGCGGCGGGGCTCCTCGTGGCGGAGCCGTAACGGCACCGGCGGGGCTGGGGATGGAACGGTGAAGACGGTGGCTCTCCGATGACCGCGCGGGCGGACAGGGAACGCCGGGTCCAGGACATGGCCCACGGTGACCACCTGTGTCTGGCGTTCGCCGACGACGCGGAGCAGCGCCGGGTGGTCACCGCCTACCTGTCGGCGGGGCTGGAGCTCGGGGAGCGCGTGCTGTACTTCGCCGACCGGCGTGATCCCCGCGAGGTGCTGAGCTGGCTCGGCTCGGCGGGCACCGATCCGCGGCGGGCGCTGGCGAGCGGTCAGCTGGACGTGACCACCGCCGGGAAGAGCTACCTGGCGGCGGGCTCGTTCGACGCCGAGGCCATGGCCTCCTCCCTGGGGCAGGAGGTGCGGGACTCCCTCACGGCCGGGTACCGCGGTTTCCGCGTCAGCGGCGAGATGGGCTGGGCACTGCGCGACGTACCCGGAACCGATCAGCTCGAACGGTACGAGAGGCGGGTCACGGAGGTGTTCGCCGGGCAGCCGGCGTCGGCGATCTGCCAGTACGACGCCCGCCGCTTCGGCCCGCGCGCGCTGGACGCGTTCGACCGCTGCCACCCCGGCGCCGTGGAACCGGACGCGCTGTACGCGGCCCCCGGTCTGCGGCTGGTGCCCGGCTTCCGGGCCGGGCAGCGGTCCCTGCGCGTCGTGGGCACGGTGGACTACCGCGCCACCGACGCGTTCGCCGCCGCGCTGGAGACCACCTTGGACTGGCCGGGGGACGTGTGGGTGGACATGAGCGCCCTGGAGTTCATCGACCTGGCCGGCGTACGGGCGCTGGCGCACGCGGCCGGGCGGCTGCCGGCGGACCGGCGGCTGCACGTGGTGGACCTCGCCCCGCTGCTGTGCCAGGTGGTCGGCATGGTCGGCTGGGACGAGACGCCGTCCCTCATCGTCACCGCCCGGGAGACCGCGTCATGACCCTGATCCCCTCGGCGCTCCCCCCGGTCGCGCGGTCCGGCGGCGGCCCGCTCCTGACCCACCAGGCATTGGTCTACGGCACCGACGACGCGTTCCTGGCCGCGGCCGTGCCGTTCTGCCGGGACGGCCTGCGCGCGGACGACGCCGTCCTGGCGGTGACCACCGAGGCCAACATCGACCTGCTGCGCCGGGCGCTGGGCGATGCCGCCGGCCCGGTGGAGTTCGTCCCGTCCGAGGACTGGTACCGCAGTCCCGGCCGCACGCTGAGCGCGTACCACCGCTACGTCGAGCGGCACACGGCGAAGGGCGGGCACCGGCGGGTGCGGGTGATCGGGGAACCGGTGTGGCACGGTCGCGACGCGGTCGAGACGGCGGAGTGGACCCGGTACGAGGCGGCCATCAACCTCGCCTTCGCCCCCTGCCCGGTATGGATCGTGTGCCCCTACGACACCCGCTCCCTGCCGGCCCCGGTGGTCCGGGACGCCCTGCGGACCCACCCCCAGCTGGTGACAGGACCGGCCCCGCGGCCGAGTGAGCGCTACGTCGCGCCGACCACGCCGGGCGGGGCCTGGAGGCGGCCGGTGGCGACACTTCCGGCAGCGGGCCGGGCGGTCGCCGAGCTGCGGTTCGGGGCCGACCTGGGCCGGGCACGGGCCTTCGTGGCGGAGACCGCCGTCTCCCTGGGCATGTCCCCTTCCGGGGCGCGGCGGCTCGTGCTCGCCGTCAACGAGGTCGCCACGAACGCCGTCCAGCACGGCGCCGGCCACGGCCTGCTCACGCTGGGGCGCTCCGGTCACCGGATCGTGTGCGACGTCGCCGACTCCGGCCGGACCGGCGCCGACTGGTACGCGGGCTACCTGCCGCCGGACCCGGCCCGGCCGCGGGGGCACGGACTGTGGGCGGTGCGCCAGCTGTGCGAGCTCGTGGAGATCGACACCCACGAGGACGGCACCACCGTTCGGCTGCACATGGACCTGTCCTGACGCGCTGAACCCCGGCTCCGCCGGTCCGGCCGTGGCCGCGTCGACCGGGCCCGACCGGGCATACGGCATCCCGGAGGTGGCGTATGCCCGAGTGGGCCAAAGTACTGAGACCGGTGGTGGCGACGTTCGCCGAGGCCACCGGCTACGTCCGGCGTGGGGTGCGGTCGCCGGGCACGGAGCGCGACGACCTGGTGCTGGGCGCGAAGACCGTGGTGGCGGCGATGGGCGCCTGGATGCTGGCCCGCCACTTCCTGCCGGTGGCGGTGGCCACGTTCGCCCCGTTCACCGCGCTGGTGGCGCTGCAGGCGACGGTGTTCCGCTCCCTGCGCGGCTGCGCCCAGTACCTGCTCGCGATGACCGTCGGGGCGGCCCTCGCCGCCACGCTGGCGGCCGCCGCCGGCATCCACGGCTGGACCTTCGGACTGCTCACCCTCCTCGCCCTGGCCCTCGGCCGCTTCCGGCCCCTGGGCGAGCACGGCACCCAGGTCGCGATCATCGGGTTCTTCGCCTTCTCCTCCGGACAGGGCCGGATCGACTACATCGGCCATCTCGTGGCCTCCGTCGTCATCGGCGCGGTCTGCGGGCTCACCGCGCACCTCGTCCTGGCCCCCGCACGGCACACCCGCCACCGGCAGGAGGCCGTGGCGGACCTGTACACGGGCATCCACCGCCGCATCGGCCGCCTGGCCGACGCGTTCGAGGCGGACGCGCCGGACTCCGCCCAGGTGCACCAGCTGCGGCGCGACTGGCGCAGGCTCTCCGCGGACGCCGACCGCATCCGGCACACCATCGACCGCGAGGCGGAGAACGGGCGTCTGAACCCCCGCCGAAGCATCGACGGGGCCGCCGAGGCCCTCCCCCGGGCCCACGAGGCCATCGCCGTGGCCCAACGGGGCCTCGATCACGTGCGGTCCGTCAGCCGCAGCCTGGACCACGCCGTCGACAGCGGGGAACTGGACGCCGTGCCCATCGCGTTCCGCTCCGCCTACGCGTCCCTGCTGCGTACGACGGCCGCGGCGATGGAACACATCGGCCGGACCGCCCGCACCGAACCGCACCGCCTCGACGAGCTGCTCGATCGGGCCTCCGCGGAACTCGACCACGCCCAGGAGCACGCCCTGCCGTCGCGGAACACCGCGCCGGAGACCGCCACCCTGCAGGGCACCCTCCTCACCGACGCGGCCCGCCTGGTGGCCGAACTCCGCCAAGGGCACCGCGCCCTCGACCCGTCGGTGCGGGAGGAAGCCCCGGAACCGGCGTGAGCCGGGGCGGTGGAGCACCGGCGCGGGGACGGATCCACGGATCGGCGCTGCTCGGCGGTGCCGCTCGGCAGCGCGTCCCGACAACCTGGCCCGGCAGTTCAGCCGGATGGCGCAGTGTGGCCCGCCGGAGAGGGGGCACACGGGGGGCGGCTGAGTAGCCCATTCCCGGAGGCCCGTGTTGATGTCCCCTGTGTCCGCCCTGATCAGCGTCCGCCTCCAGGCGGCCGCCGGGGGCGTCGTGCCCCTGCTCGGCCGGTTCTCCTACGACCGCGCCGACCCGTACGCGGTGCGGGCGCGGTTCTTCACCCAGGACACGGGCCTGCCGTCCTGGTGCTTCGACCGCCAGATGCTGGCCGAGGGACTCCACCGCCCGGTGGGCGAGGGAGACGTCACGTTCCGGCCGCAGTGGACGCCCGACGGCGAGGCGGTCCGCGCGGAACTGCGGGATTCCTCGGGCGGGCAGGGGGCGGTCCTGCTCTTCGACGCCCGCGCGCTCGCCCGGTTCCTCGACGAGACGTACGCGGTCGTCGCGCCCGGGGCGGAGACCTTCGACGCCGACGCGTTCCTCGACGAGTTGCTGGCCCGCTGACTCCGCGCGGGCGGCCCGGCAGGGCGCACCACGCGAGCAGGGCCCGGGCCGGGAAGTCCGGCCGGGGCCCCGAGGTGAAACGCCCTGAGGTGAAACGCGGAGAGCGGCGTGTGCCGTGAGTGTCGTGTGTGGGGCGTGGGCCGTGTGGCCCGGCTCCGGGCGGCAACGCCGCGTCAGATCCTGCCCCGCCAGGAGCCCGTCTCGGCTCCGCGGGATTCGATGTACTCCTTGAACTGCTTCAGGTCACCGGTGACCCGGCGCGTGACGAAGCCGAGCTTGTCGCCCACGTTCTCGGCGAGTCCCTCCGGATCGAAGTCCATCTGGAGCATCACCTTCGTCCGTGCGTCGCCGAGCCGGTGGAAGGTGACCACGCCGCCCTGCCGGACCTCTCCGCCGACGCTGGTCCAGGCGACGCGTTCGTCGGGGATCTGTTCGGTGATCTCGGCGTCGAACTCCCGCTCCACACCCGAGACCTTCGTCTGCCAGTGCGTCAGGGTGTCGTTGACCTGAGTGATCCTCTCGACCCCGGCCATGAAGCGCGGGAACGTCTCGAACCGGGTCCACTGGTTGTAGACCGTGCGGACGGGCACGTCGACCTCGATGGACTGCTCGACCTGCGACATGGAACCAACCTCCTCGTAGCGGGCCGCCCCGGACGGACCGGAGCGGCGGACGCTGCCATGGATGCTCTCCACACGCGGCTGCCCCGAGCGCTCCGGGGCATGCCCACGAGTCGTCTCGGGGCCGCCCCCGGAGACCGGTTGGCGCGGGTCTGCGCCGCACCCGTACGGCGCCACGCACCCCGCCGCCGCCCACCCTCCGGGGGCGGGCGGCCGTCGGCGCTCAGCCCGGCCAGGTGCCGGTCACGCGCCGCGTCGCCACGGCCCCGGACCGGTCCACGGCGGCCTTGACCACGGCGAAGATCGCCCCCTGGAGGCCGGCGGCGATGAGGATCTCCTTCCAGGAGCGGCCCTCGTCGGTGGCGTCGGGGGCGTCGCCCTCCCCCTCGATCAGCTTCCAGGCCTGCTTGAAGGCGATCCCCGCGATCATGCCGCTGGCGGCGCCCAGGGCCAGTCCGACCGGCTTGTAGGCGATCTTGGCCGCGTTCACTTGCGCCCCCGGCCACGCCGCACCAGCAGGAACACGACGAGGAAAGCGCCGGCGGCGAGCAGCGGGGTCCTGTTGGCCCGCGCCACGGCCGCGGCCTGCCCTGCCCTGTCGAGAACGGGTTCGGGCGTGTTCTCCGCCGCGAACCGGCCCGCGCGGGCCGTTGCCTGGCCCACCAGCCGGGACGCCTGAGCCGCCTGGTCCCGTACGGCGTCCGGGGTCGTGTCCTTCACCAGGCGCGCGGCCTGTTCCGCCGTGTCGCGGATCTGGTCGGTGACCAGGGCCGCCTTCCGCACGGCCTGCTCCTTCGCCGTGACGGCCTTGTCCTGTGCCTCCGCCGCCACCTCCTGGGCCCGCGCCGTGACGTCGGCCTCGCCCGCCGCGCCCGCCAGGGCCTCGATGCGCCGGCCGAACTCGTCCCGGGTGTGCTCCGGCCGCTCGCGCGGCTCCCCGGGGGAGGGGGTGGGTTCGTGGCTGTGGGGCTGGTCGGTCATCGGGGTGTCCCTTCCTCATTCGCGTACGCCGCTGTCACGGCGCGACTACCCATCAACCGCGGGAACACCCACCTGTAACGGGCGGCCCCGGACCCCGTACCCGCCGGGCTCCTGACAGGGCGCGGAGGAGAAGACCGGACCGGCCCGTTTCAAGGAGGGTTCACCGGTCATACGAGGTTGCGTAAGACGTTTTCCACCGCACAGGGAGTGATCGGCAATGTCTGGTGAGCAGAAGACCGAGGCCAAGGGCGAGCAGGCCAAGGGCAAGCTCAAGGAGGCCGCCGGCCACCTGACGGGCAACGAGCGACTGACCGCCGAGGGCCGCGCCGAGCAGGCCAAGGGCGACGCGCGCGAGGCCAAGGAGAAGGTCAAGGACACCTTCAAGCACTGACGTCTCTCGCGCACGGGGCCGGGACCGCACAGCGGTCCCGGCCCCGCCGCATGTCCTCCCGGAGCCCGGATCGGCCCGGATCGGCCCGGCCCGGCCCGGTCGATGACCGGCATCGGCTCAATTCGCCCCCGCGGGAGGTGTCGCGGTGTGGTCCGGGTGGTGCGGGGTGCGGCGCCTCGCCTTGAGGTCGGCCTCCAGGAGGTGGTCCCTCCCGGCTGCCAGTTCGCCGAGGATGTCGCGTTCCACCGCGGCGAAGGGCCGGTAGTAGGTGGAGTTGTACGCCTCGATCATCTGGAAGGTCCAGTGTCCCGGGATGACGTTGCGGCCGACGAGTTCGCGTTCGACCCGCTCGGCCTGCTCCTCGTGGCCCGCCTCCCGCAGCAGCCGGACCGCGTCCCCGAGCTCGAAGTCCGCCGTCCCGGTGAGCTGGTGGAACCCGTAGAGGTGGCCTCGGGCCCGTTCCGTGGTCTCCAGCGCCTTGGAGAGCGCCCCCAGTGCGCGCACCGTCTTCTCGTCGACGCCGTCGGGCACCTGGTGCGCCGGGTCCGTCTCGCGATCGCTGTCCATGGGGGTTCTCTGCCCGCGGGGGGACCGCCCGAGCGGCCGGTTGAGCCGTTCGGCGGACGGGGAAAACAAAAAGAAGTCGCATGCATGTCCCGGGTCCGCTCGGGCAGAAGGTGCTTCGGAGGTTGATAACTATGGTTCCCCTGCTTCTCGTTCTTCTGCTGGTACTGATCCTCTTCGGCGCGGGTTTCGCACTGAAGATTCTCTGGTGGGTCGCTATCGCAGTCCTGATCCTGTGGCTGATCGGTTTTGTCGCCCGTCCCAAGAACGGCAGCGGCCGCTGGTACCGCTGGTAGCCGCCGCGACGACGGCCTGGCAGTTCAGACACTGCATGGCGGTGGGGGGGGGGGGGGCGGGCCAGGGGGCGGCGCCCCCCCCCGCCCCCCCGGGGGGGGCGCGCG
>NZ_JBEOXU010000177.1:0-10789 GCF_040296725.1 Streptomyces sp. NPDC002044 | reverse complement strand
CGACCGGGACCCCGGCCGCTTCGCCGACCCGGACGCCCTGGACCTCGCGCGCACCGACAACCAGCACCTCGGATACGGCCACGGCATCCACTACTGCCTGGGTGCTCCGCTCGCCCGGCTGGAGGGTCAGACCGCGCTCGCGACTTTGCTGACGCGTCTGCCGGACCTGGAACTCGCCGTTCCGCCCGGGGAGCTGCGCTGGCGCGGCGGACTGATCATGCGTGGCCTGCGCACGCTTCCCGTCCGCTTCGCAGCCCCAAACATCGGAGGAACACCTGACGCCTAGTCGACTGCGATCGGAACTTGTGACAATCGCTCAAAGGCCGCTAAGTTCTGCCGTTACCCCGCCGTTATGCGAAAGGTGCACCTACATGCGTTCCGGGAACGGCCGCCACAGACGCCCCCGCCAGGTCCCCGCGCTGGTTGTCACAGCCGGAGTCACTGGCTCCGCACTGGCCCTGCCGCTGCTCGCGGCCACCAACGCCACGGCCGCCGACGCCTCCACGTGGGACAGGGTCGCCGAGTGCGAGAGCGGCGGGAGCTGGAGCGCCAACTTCGGCAGCGGTGTGTACGGCGGGCTGCAGTTCACCCAGGACCAGTGGCGCGGCGCCGGCGGGCTCGACTTCGCGGAGCGGCCCGACCTCGCGAGCCGGTCCCAGCAGATCGCCGTCGCCGAACGGGTGCTGGCCTCCCAGGGGCCGCAGGCGTGGCCGCTGTGCGCGGCGTCCGCCGGACTGACCCAGCAGAGCCCCGCCGCGGAGGTGGACCCGGGCCTGCCCGGCGCCGCCGGTACCGCGTCGCCCTCGCCGAACCGCCCGGACGCCGAGGTGCCCGTCCACGGCTCCGGCGCCGCCAAGGACTTCGGGGCGCCGACCCCGACCCCGTCGGACACCCCGGCGTTCACCCTTCCCGACGCCCCGAGCGCGCCGCCGGGCGGACTTCCCGTCATGCCGGCGCCGGACGACCCGACGACGGCCCCGGCCGACCCGACGGCCCCCGTGACCCCCGGCGGCCCGGGCACGACCCCCGCGGACCCGACCGCCCCGGTGGCCCCGACGGCCCCCGTGGACCCCCTGGACCCCACCGCGCCGGCCGACCCGACGGCCCCGGCCGGCCCGGGCGCGCCCACGACCCCGGCCCCCGGCGCTTCCACCGGCCCGACGCCGCAGACGACCCCGGGCGCCTCCACCGACCCGTCGGTCCCGCCCGCCCTCCCGGCGGAGGGGAGCGGCAAGCACCGCGGAACGCCCGCCTTCGAGGCTCCCGGAGCGTCTGACGCCGCGTCGGACCCCTCGTACACCGTGAAGTCGGGCGACAGCCTGACCGCCATCGCGGACGCCAACGGACTCAAGGGCGGCTGGAACGCGCTCTACGCCGCCAACGAGCAGGTCATCGGCGGGGACGCCGACCTGATCAAGCCCGGCCAGAACCTGGATCTAAGCGCGAAATAGGGGTACTTCGGGCACCCTTTAAAGGATTGATTGTCCGTTTTCTGTAAGTGAGACATGTGTCTCTTCCGGTCAACTGGCGTGTCCCGCCCCGGAGCTCGCGCAAACCCCGTCCTCACCTGCGCAAACGCTTCCGGGGAGGGCGCAAGTAGGGGCGTTTCTCCCCGATGCGGCGCGTTGAACATCGGGGAGGGAGCCGTCTACCTTCTGAATCGCCCGCCACCGCGGGCTCCTTCGACCGCATCGCCGAATCCTGCCGGCGGACGGGGGGAACAGTCGTCGCGCAAGCGCCGAAGGCAGGAGCGGGGGAACCAAGGTAGGCGCCGGGAGCGGCCGTTGAGAGACGGTCACGCCACCGGCTAGGGGTTAAGACGTGCGCTAGGTCGCACGGCCGGGCAACTCACTCGCCCGAACCCGACAGCTCACCTCGTAGGCGTCGGTGAGGAGAAACTCCATGCTGCTTTCCGGCAAGGGCAAGCACCGCCGCGGTTCCAAGGCTGTCCGCCTCGTCACGCTCGCCGGTGTCGCCGGTGTGGCCGTGGCCGCCCCTCTGATGGCCGCCGGCACCGCCAGCGCCGCCACCGCGTCCGAGTGGGACAAGGTCGCGCAGTGCGAGGCCGGTGGCAACTGGGCCATCAACACGGGCAACGGCTACTACGGCGGCCTGCAGTTCTCGTCCTCCACGTGGGCCGCGTTCGGTGGCAAGACGTACGCCGCCCAGGCCAACCAGGCCACGAAGTCGCAGCAGATAGCCATCGCGGAGAAGGTCCTCAAGGGCCAGGGCAAGGGTGCCTGGCCGTCCTGCGGCGTGGGCCTGTCGAACTCCTCCTCCACCGGTGGCGGCTCGACGGAGACCCCGAAGCAGACCAAGAAGACCGAAACCAAGAAGACCGAAACCAAGAAGACCGAAACCAAGAAGACCGCGCCGAAGGTGGAGACCAAGCGCGCCCAGGCCCCGACGACGCGCTCCGAGCGCTCCGAGGCCCCGGCTCCGGCCGCCAAGCCGAAGGCCCAGGCCCCGAAGACCGGAAACGGCTCGTACGAGGTCAAGTCCGGCGACACGCTGGGCACCATCGCCGAGGCCAACGACGTCCAGGGCGGCTGGGAGAAGGTCTTCGAGCTCAACAAGGACATCGTCTCGGACGCCGACCTGATCTTCCCGGGCCAGAAGCTCAAGCTCAGCTGATCCAGCTGACCCCGCGGCACCCGCCGCAGGAGCCCCCGCGCTTCGCCCGCCGCACCACGCAGGGTCCCCATCGCCCGGCGCGCATCCCCCCGCGCGCCGGGCGGTGGTGTGTGCGGCCGCAGGCGTGCCGATCGAGAGTCCTATGTCCTGGAACGGGAGTATTCGGGCCCTTTTTCGTCCCAGGACCCGGGCGGTCGTCCGGCCGAATGCCCCGAGCCGGTTAGGCTCTAGGCGGCAAGGCCATCCCACGGCCTGACACGCCACCGCACACCCAGCGTCACATCCCAGAAGGAGATGCTCGTGCCGTCCATCGACGTCGTCGTAGCCCGGGAAATCCTGGACTCCCGAGGCAACCCCACGGTCGAGGTCGAGGTGGGCCTCGACGATGGCAGCACCGGCCGTGCTGCCGTCCCGTCCGGCGCCTCCACCGGTGCATTCGAGGCCATCGAGCTTCGTGACGGTGACCCCAACCGTTACTTCGGCAAGGGTGTCGAGAAGGCCGTCCTCGCCGTCATCGAGCAGATCGGCCCGGAGCTCGTCGGCTACGACGCCACCGAGCAGCGGCTGATCGACCAGGCCATGTTCGACCTGGACGCCACCGACAACAAGGGCTCCCTCGGCGCCAACGCCATCCTCGGCGTGTCCCTCGCCGTCGCGCACGCCGCGTCCGAAGCCTCGGACCTGCCGCTCTTCCGCTACCTCGGCGGTCCGAACGCGCACCTGCTGCCCGTCCCGATGATGAACATCCTCAACGGTGGGTCGCACGCCGACTCCAACGTGGACATCCAGGAGTTCATGATCGCCCCGATCGGCGCGGAGTCCTTCTCCGAGGCGCTGCGCTGGGGTGCCGAGGTCTACCACACCCTCAAGAAGGTCCTGCACACCAAGGGCCTCTCCACCGGTCTCGGTGACGAGGGCGGCTTCGCGCCGAACCTGGAGTCCAACCGCGCCGCGCTCGACCTCATCGTCGAGGCCATCAAGCAGGCCGGCTACGTCCCGGGCAAGGACATCGCGCTCGCGCTCGACGTCGCCGCGTCCGAGTTCTACAAGGACGGCAAGTACGAGTTCGAGGGCCAGTCCCGCTCGGCCGCCGAGATGACCGAGTACTACGAGGAGCTCGTCTCCGCGTACCCGATGGTCTCCATCGAGGACCCGCTGTACGAGGACGACTGGGCCGGCTGGAAGACCCTCACCGACCGCCTGGGCGCCAAGGTCCAGATCGTCGGCGACGACCTCTTCGTCACCAACCCGGAGCGTCTGGCCCGCGGCATCGAGGAGGGCTCCGCGAACGCCCTGCTCGTGAAGGTGAACCAGATCGGTTCGCTGACCGAGACCCTGGACGCCGTCGAGATGGCCCAGCGCAACGGCTTCAAGTGCATGATGTCGCACCGTTCCGGCGAGACCGAGGACGTCACCATCGCCGACCTCGCCGTCGCCGTGAACTGCGGCCAGATCAAGACCGGCGCCCCGGCCCGCTCGGACCGCGTCGCCAAGTACAACCAGCTGCTGCGCATCGAGGAGATCCTCGACGACGCCGCCGTGTACGCCGGCCGCTCCGCCTTCCCGCGCTTCCGCCCCGCGAACTGATCCCGCGCGGCACGGTCTGACCGCCGCCTCCGGTTTTTGCGGCGCCGGCCTCCGTACGTCCCCGCACTCGGTCCCGTACCGTGTGCGGGGACGTATTGCGTAGTGCGTATATAGGGGAGGCGGGATCAATGGCCGGGAACCGGGATCGGTTCTCCACCTTCTCCACCGCGACCAGGCTCAAGCAGCTCGGCGAACGGACCGCCGCCCACGTCTACCGCTCGCAGTCGCGCCGCCAGGTCCGCCGCAGCCGGCTCACCGGCCGGGCCGCTCTGCTGGTGCTGGTCCTCTGTACCCTGGTCGTCGCCCTCGCGTATCCGATGCGCCAGTACGTGTCCCAGCGCTCGGAGATCGCGGAGCAGCAGAAGGCGGCCGCCTCCGCGCGGCTCCGCCTGGAACGGCTCCGCGACGAGAAGGCCCGCTGGCAGGACGACGCGTACGCGGAGCAGCAGGCGCGCAAGCACCTGCACTTCCTGCGCCCGGGGGAGATCGGCTACATCATGAGCGACCCCGGCGCCGAGAGCCGCGAACGGCCCCGCACCGGCCAGGCAGGCTCCGACCGGCCCTGGTACTCCAATGTCTGGGACGGCGTCGACAAGGCCGACCGCCCAGGCGACTGACCAGCACCATCCGTCAACGAACCGCGAACGAAGAGACTTCCTCCAGGCATGCAGACGCCCCCGCCCCAGACCGACCGGACCGAGCCGACCGACGCGGACATCGAGGCGTTCGAGCAGCAGCTCGGCCGCCCCCCGCGCGGGCTGCGCGCCATCGCGCACCGCTGCCCCTGCGGCCAGCCGGACGTGGTGGAGACCGCCCCGCGGCTCCCCGACGGCACCCCCTTCCCGACGCTGTACTACCTGACGTGCCCCCGCGCGGCCGGCGCCATCGGCACGCTGGAGGCCAACGGCGTCATGAAGGAGATGCAGGCCCGGCTCGCGGAGGACCCGGAGCTCGCCGCCGCCTACCGGGCCGCGCACGAGGACTACATCACCCGCCGCGACGCCATCGACGTGCTCCAGGGCTTCCCGAGCGCCGGCGGCATGCCGGACCGGGTGAAGTGCCTGCACGTCCTGGTCGGGCACTCCCTGGCCGCCGGCCCGGGCGTGAACCCGTTCGGCGACGAGGCCCTCGCGATGCTGCCGCAGTGGTGGGCCAAGGGCGCCTGCGTCACCCCGTGCGGGGAGCGGAAGGCCGGGGAGGAGTCCCGGTGACCCGGGTCGCGGCCGTCGACTGCGGTACGAACTCCATCCGCCTGCTGGTCGCCGACGTCGACCCGGCCTCGGGCGCGCTGGTGGAGCTGGACCGGCGGATGACCGTCGTCCGGCTCGGCCAGGGCGTGGACCGGACCGGCCGCCTCGCCCCCGAGGCGCTGGAGCGCACCTTCGCGGCCTGCCGCGCGTACGCCGCGGTCATCAAGGAACTCGGGGCGGAGCGGGTGCGCTTCGTCGCCACGTCGGCCTCCCGGGACGCCGAGAACCGGGACGACTTCGTCCGGGGCGTGCTGGAGACCATCGGCGTCGAGCCCGAGGTGATCTCCGGCGACCAGGAGGCGGAGTTCTCCTTCACCGGCGCCACCCGGGAGCTGGCCGGCCGCGACGACCTGGCCAAGCCGTACCTGGTCGTGGACATCGGCGGCGGCTCGACCGAGTTCGTCGTCGGCGACGACCGGGTGCGGGCGGCCCGCTCCGTGGACGTCGGCTGCGTCCGGATGACCGAACGTCACCTGGTGGCGGACGGCCGGGTCACCGACCCGCCGACGCGGGAGCAGATCGCCGCCATGCGGGCCGACATCGAGGCGGCGCTCGACCTGGCCGCCGAGACGGTGCCGCTGGGCGAGGCGCGCACCCTGGTGGGGCTGGCCGGCTCGGTGACCACGGTCGCCGCGATCGCGCTCGGGCTGCCGGAGTACGACTCGGCGGCGATCCACCACTCCCGGATCTCCTACGAGCGGGTCCGCGAGATCGGCGAGCGGATGCTGACGGCGACGCACGCCGAGCGCGCCGCGATCCCCTCGATGCACCCGGGCCGGGTCGACGTGATCGGGGCGGGCGTGCTCGTCCTGCGGGCGATCATGGAGCGGACCGGCGCCCGGGAGGTCGTGGTCTCGGAACACGACATCCTCGACGGCATCGCGATCAGGACCGCGGAAGAGGCCGAGGCGGACAAGCGGCGTTCTGGCCTTCCGAATCGCTGAACGGTGGTGCTCAGGTCGGCTGACCGGAGCACCACCGCTGTGCGGGACTCAGACGTTCCGGGCTCAGATGTTGCGGTGGACGTCGCGCCGGTCGCCGACCTTGACGACGAGGATGATCAGCTCGCCGTCCAGGACCTGATAGGCGATCCGGTAACTGCCCACCCGGAGTCTGCAGAGGCCGGACGGTCCGGCGAACTTCTTGATGTCGGCGTCCTCGCGGTACGGATCGTCTCCCAGCGCGGTCAGTGCGGCGAGGACGCGCATCGCGGCCGGCCGGTCGATGGCCCGGAGCTGCCGTTGCGCCGCGGTGGTGAACCGGAACGCGTACTTCACGCCGCGCCGTCACCCCGTTCACTGAACAGGTCGGCCAGCAGCTCGGCCATGGTCACGGTCGGACCGCCTTCGGCCAGCACGGCCTCCGCCTCGCGTGTGAGCAGTTCGTCGGCCGCATCTTCGAGCGCGATGAAGTCCGCGATGGGAACCAGGGCGGCCACCGGGGCGCCGTTACGGGTGATTATGGTCGGACTGCCCTGCTCTGCCCGATTGATGTGGTCCGCGAGATGGGCACGGGCTTCGCGCACGGTCACAGCGTTCTCACTCATGGCAGCAGTGTACGCGTCCACGTGTACACGTGCCGGTACGGGCACGTGTCTATGCGGGTTGCCCGGACCCTCGACGGCATCGCGATCAGGACCGCGGAAGAGGCCCGAGGTGGACAAGCGGCGGTCCTGACGCGCCTCGTCCCCCGAAGGCGGCGCCCGGGTCATCGGATCCGGAGCGCCGCTTTCGCCGTCGGATGCCGTGGCGCCCGGCGGCCGCGGGCCGTGATTCCCAGGCGAGTGGGTCCGATCGGGCGGTCGGACAGGGGCCCGGAGGGGGCTTTGGTCCCGTGATCCACATGAAGTTCGTGAAGTTCTTCACAAGGAAAAGGGGTCTGTTGGTCGAACGAAGGGGCCCTTCGGGGCGCTCCGGGGGCCTTCGGGCCCCTTTCCGCGTCCTTTCGTACGAACCGGGGGCGCGACGGGTTCCGTGTCGGAGCAATGGACGAAGCCCGGTGGTCCAGTCCGTTTGAGGGCCTACGGGCCAGTTCAGGACGGGTGAACAACGATTCCCGTCGCGCGCTGGTTCCCGTCGCGGGCCATGACCTCGGTCACGTGGGCGGCGGAGTGTAGCAGAGGGACCCGGACACCTTGTGAAGGGGCTCACGAGCGTCACCCCTGAGGGTGCTGGATACTCGTTCCATGAGCACCACGGAGCGTCCCAGGATCCTCGTTGTAGGAGGTGGGTACGTAGGCCTGTACGCAGCCAAGCGCATCATGAAGAAGATGCGCTACGGCGAGGCGACCGTCACGGTCGTCGACCCGCGCTCGTACATGACCTACCAGCCCTTCCTCCCCGAAGTGGCCGCAGGCAGCATCTCGCCTCGGCACGTCGTCGTCCCGCTGCGACGCGTGCTGCCCAAGGCAGAGGTCCTCACCGGCCGGGTCACGACCATCGACCAGGACCGCAAGGTCGCCGTCGTCACGCCGCTGGTCGGCGAGGCGTACGAGCTGCCCTTCGACTACCTGGTGATTGCGCTCGGAGCCGTTTCCCGCACCTTCCCGATCCCCGGCCTCGCCGAACAGGGCATCGGCATGAAGGGCGTCGAAGAGGGCATCGGCCTGCGCAACCACGTCCTCGAGCAGCTGGACAAGGCCGAGTCCACGACGGACGAGGACGTCCGCCGCAAGGCCCTCACCTTCGTCTTCGTCGGCGGCGGCTTCGCCGGTGCGGAGACCATCGGCGAGGTCGAGGACATGGCCCGCGACGCCGCGAAGTACTACTCCAGCATCAAGCGCGAGGACATGCGCTTCATCCTGGTCGACGCGGCCGACAAGATCCTTCCCGAGGTCGGGCCCAAGCTCGGCACCTGGGGCAAGGAGCACCTCGAGTCCCGCGGCATCGAGATCTACCTCAACACCTCCATGGACTCCTGCGTGGACGGCCACGTGGTGCTGAAGAACGGCCTCGAGGTCGACTCCAACACCATCGTGTGGACCGCGGGCGTCAAGCCGAACCCGGTGCTGGCCCGCTACGGCCTGCCGCTGGGCCCGCGCGGCCACGTCGACGCCGAACCGACCCTCCAGGTCAAGGGCACCGACTACATCTGGACGGCCGGCGACAACGCCCAGGTGCCGGACCTCGCCGCCCGCAAGGCCGGCGTGGAGAACGCCTGGTGCCCGCCGAACGCCCAGCACGCGCTGCGCCAGGCCAAGGTCCTCGGCGACAACGTCATCTCGGGCATGCGCGGCTTCCCGCAGTCCGAGTACTCGCACTCCAACAAGGGTGCGGTGGCGGGCCTCGGCCTCCACAAGGGCGTCGCGATGATCGTCATGGGCAAGATGAAGATCAAGCTCAAGGGCCGGCTCGCCTGGTACATGCACCGTGGCTACCACGGCATGGCCATGCCGACCTGGAACCGCAAGATCCGCGTCTTCGCCGACTGGACCCTCGGCATGTTCCTCAAGCGCGAGGTCGTCTCCCTCGGTGCGCTGGAGACCCCCCGCGAGGAGTTCTACGAGGCCGCCAAGCCGGCGCCGGCTCCGGCCGCCGCCGTCACGGCTCCGGCCGAGAAGGCCAAGGCGTCCTGACCCGGCGGTGCCGGTGAGGACCTGAGCACGACCCGCAGTACCCGCCCGATCCGAAGGGGCCGTCCGCCATCCGTGGTGCGGACGGCCCCTTCGGCGCGTCCGGCGGCTTACCCGCGGTCCGGGGTGGGTAGACCGGGGGGTCGGAGCTTTGTGGAGGTGCGCCATGACCGACGCCGCGCCGCGGCTGGCCGCTGTTGCCGAGACCCTGCTGGGCACTCCCCTGCCGGTGCGCGTACGCGCGTGGGACGGCAGTGAGGCGGGCCCGCCCGGAACCCCGATCCTCGTCGTCCACAACCGTCGGGCGCTGCGCCGCATGCTCTGGAAGCCCGGCGAGATGGGCCTGGCCCGGGCCTGGGTGGCGGGGGAGCTGACGGTGGAGGGCGACCTGTTCGAGCTGCTGGACCGGGTGGGCGGCCTGCTCTGGGCCCGGGCACCCGCGACCCCGGCGCCCGCGCCCGTGGCCGTGCGCGCGCTCCCGGCGCCCGCGCCCACCGTGCCCGCGCTCCCGGCGCCCGCGACCCGGGGGCCCGCCCCGCGGCGCCCCCGGCGGCCCGGCCGGCTCTCCCGGGCCGCCGGCACCGCCGCGCTGCTGCGCGACCCGCGGGCACGGGCCGCCGTACGGGAGCTGGCCGCCCTCGCCCGGCCCTGGCCGGCCCCCGCGGCGCCCCCGGAGGAGGCGCACCGCCGCGGCGGACCCCGCCACACCAAGGGCAGCGACCGGCAGGCCATCAGCCACCACTACGACGTCGGGAACGACTTCTACGAACGGGTCCTCGGGCCCTCCATGGTGTATTCGTGCGCCTACTGGAGCCCCGGCGGGACCCTGGAGGAGGCCCAGCACGACAAGCTCGACCTCGTCTGCCGCAAGCTGGCCCTGAGAACCGGTGACCGGCTCCTCGACGTCGGCTGCGGCTGGGGTTCGATGGCCCTGCACGCAGCCCGCGCGTACGGCGTCCGCGTCACCGGGGTGACCCTCTCGCGCGAACAGGCGGCGTACGCCCGCAAGCGGGTCGCGGACGAGGGCCTCGCCGACCTGGTCGAGATCCGGATCCAGGACTACCGGGACGTCGACGACGGCCCGTACGACGCCGTGTCCTCCATCGGGATGGCCGAACACGTCGGCTCCGACCGCTACCGGGACTACGCCCGCACCCTGTACGCCCTGCTGCGCCCCGGCGGCCGGCTGCTGAACCACCAGATCGCTCGCCGGCCGGAGCCCGACGGGGAGGCGTACCGGATCGACGAGTTCATCGACGCCTACGTCTTCCCCGACGGGGAGCTGTCCCCGCTCGGCACCACCGTGGGGGAGCTGGAGCGGGCCGGTTTCGAGGTCCGGGACGTGGAGGCGCTGCGCGAGCACTACGCGCTGACCCTGCGGGCCTGGGTGGGGCGGCTGGACGCCCACTGGGACGCCGCGGTCCGGCTGACCTCGCCGGGACGGGCCCGGGTCTGGCAGCTGTACATGGCGGCTTCGGCGCTCGCCTTCGAGCACGGCAGGCTCGGGGTCAACCAGGTCCTCGCGGTGAAGACCGCGGCGCGCGGCGACGCGGGGGTGCCGCTGAGGCTGCGCACCTGGGGCCCGGGCCCGCAGGAGGAATCCGGGGCCTGAGCGGGGCGCGCCGCCCGCGTACGGGGTCCGGGTACGGCGGAAGGGCCACAGCAGACCGCCGGTCTGCTGTGCCCGATGGGCACCCGCAGCCGGCTCGGCCCGGTGCCGCGCCGCCACAGCGCGGCGGGTTCGTGC
>NZ_JBEOXU010000176.1:0-11062 GCF_040296725.1 Streptomyces sp. NPDC002044 | reverse complement strand
GCCGCCACCACCATCAACTGCCCCATCGGCACCGTCCGCTCCCGCGTAGCCCGCGCCCGCACCACCCTCATCACCCTCCTCACCGACACCACACCCACGACACCCACGACACGTCCCCTCCCCCACGGCCGCCAGCCCGACCGGACGACACCGGGCGCAGCGCTCGTGGCCTCGGTCGCCTGACCCCCCGAGCGTGACGCGGGCGGGGAACGGCGGGCGGCCCAGCCCCCGTTCCCCGCCCCTCCCGCTGACGGAATGCCTGCGTCCGCGGACGAGGGCCCGGCACACTGCGTGGACGTCTGTCCGGTGGCTCACGCCCCCCATCTCCAGGAGCAGCCGTGTCGTCTCAGGAGATCGACCTCACGCTCACCCCCGAACAGGCCGCCCACGGGGTGATCCTGCCGGTCACCCTGTCCACGGGGCCCGCCCGCCTGCGCGTCCCGTCCTGCCGGGACGGCGAGCTGGTCCGGACGCGTCTGGGCGACCAGGAGGTCCTGCTGCGGATCAGGGTGTCCCGCCCCACGCCCCCGGCCCCGCCGCCACCCCCGCCCGTGGCGGCGTCCCCCTGGGTGGCCTCCGTTCCGGCAGCACGGCCGCCGGCGGCCCCGGCGGCCCCACCGGCCCCGGCCCGCTCCGGCCGGGCCGGCTGCCTGGTGGCGGTCGGACTCGTCGCGGCCGTGCTCGTCGGCTTCGTCCTGTTCGGGAACGACAACGACGCCGACACCGACACCGGCCGGGCCGCCGCTTCCGCGACGCCCACCCCGTCGGCGAGCCCCTGGCCGACGTACCCGTCCACCACCCCCTCCGCCGCTCCCGACGGCCTCTCGCCCGAGCCCGCGGCCACCACCCCGGCCGCCCCGCCCCCGACCCCGTTCGACAAGGGCACCTGCCTCAACGGCACCCTGCCGGACTCGACGACGGCGCAGCGCGTCGACAACGTCGAGGAGGTCGCGTGCTCGGCCTCCGACGCGCACTACCGGGTCATCGAGAGCATCCCGATGACCTCCGACATGAGCCGCTGCGACGACAACCCGAAGACGGAGTACGCCTTCTCCTACCGCTACACCCTCAACGGATCCGTCATCAACCAGTACGTGTACTGCCTGATCGGCCTGGGCTCGTACGCCCGCTGACCACCACCCCGCGGCCCGGTCCCCAGCCGCCCGTCACACCCGGCGGGAACCCGGCGGGCCGCCGGGGGTCGGCGGGTAGCCGGGTCGCGCCGGTATCCGGGGCAGCGCGGGGGCTGCCGAGGGCGGGGGCGGGAGCGGTGGCAGGGCCGGCTCGTACAGCCAGGCGGCGAACAGGTCGTCCATCGGCTCGGCCGCGTAGCGGGACACGTGGGCGGTGAATCCGGCGGTGGTCACCACGCCGTGGCGGTGCACGGTGGCCCACTCGCGCAGCATGCGGAAGAACGCCTCGTCGCCCAGCGCGCAGCGGACCGCGTGCACCGTGAGGCCGCCGCGCTGGTAGAGCCGGTCGTCGAACATCAGCTTGCGGCCCGGGTCCGCCAGCCGCAGGTCCTGGGGCTGGAGGGACAGCAGCCGGTGGGCGGTGGACGCCAGCTCGTGGGCGGTGCGGCTGCCCGAGCGCTCCGACCAGAGCCACTCCGCGTACTTCGCGAACCCCTCGTTCAGCCAGATGTGGCGCCAGTCGGCGATGGTCACGCTGTTGCCGAACCACTGGTGCGCGAGCTCGTGGGCGATCAGCCGCTCCGAGCCGCGGACGCCGTCGACGTGGTTGGCGCCGAACAGGGAGAGCCCCTGGGCTTCGACCGGGACGTCGAGCTCCTCGTCGGCGACGACGACGGCGTACTCCCCGAAGGGGTAGGGGCCGAAGATCTCCTCGAACAGCCGCATCATGGCGGGCTGGCGGGCGAAGTCGCGCGAGAAGCGGGGCAGCAGGTGCGCCGGGACGTGGCCGCTCTGCGGCACCCCGCCGAGCCCCGGCTCGCCGAGCAGCACCGTCTGGTACAGGCCGATGGACAGACCGACCAGGTAGCTGGAGGTCGGCGCGGACTGCTCGTACACCCAGGTGGTCGTGCTGGCCCGCGTGGTGCGGGTGAGCAGCCGGCCGCCCGCCACCACGGTGTAGGGGGACGGCGTGTTGACCGAGATCTGGTACGACGCCTTGTCCGCGGGCCGGTCGTTGCACGGGTACCAGGAGGGCGCGCCGACCGGCTGGCTGGCCACCAGCGCGCCGTCGGTGAGTTCCTCCCAGCCGATGCCGCCCCACGGGCTGCGCACGGGCTTGGGGTTGCCCGCCCACTGCACCTCCACGGTGAAGGCGGCGCCGGCGGGCAGTGGCTTGGCGGGCCGGACGCGGAGCTTGCCGCCCCGGTGGGCGTAGTGCGGGGCCCGGCCGTTCACCAGGACCCGGCCGACCCTGAACTCGGCCAGGTTGAGGTGGAACTCGATGAGCGGCGCCCGGCCGGCGATGGCACTGAGCCGGGCCGTGCCGGCGAGCCGGTTGGGGCCGGGCCGGTACTCCAGAGCGAGTTCGTACCGGTGCACGCGGTAACGGGGGTCGCCGTTGGCCGGAAAATACGGGTCCGATGCCGCTGTCTTCTGGCCGCTCACTGCCGCTTCCGCTCCCTGCGCTGTGCTCGTACGTCGTGCCGGTGTGCCCTGGTCGCCGCTGCCGTGCCCGGACTCCGCCGGCCGCCCGGGTGCGGGGCCCGGGCCGTACCGGAACGGGTCCGGGACCGCCCCGGGGCCGCCCTTCAGGACCGCCACGCCTCGATCGGATTGCCCAGCCAGCGGGTGTCGGCGGGGACGGATTCCCCGGCCATCACGAGAGAGGCGGGACCCAGGGTGCTGCGGGCCCCGATGGTACTCCCGGGCAGGACGATTCCGCCCGGGCCCAGGGTGGCGCCCTCGCGGAGGACCACAGTATCCGTCCTCAAGATCCGGTCGTGGAAGAGGTGCGTCTGGAGCACACAGCCCCGGTTCACGCTGACCGCGTCGCCCAGCTCGACCAGGTCCGTTTCGGGCAGCCAGTAGCTCTCGCACCAGACGCCCCGGCCGATCCGTCCCCCGAGCCCGCGCAGCCACAGGGCCAGCAGGGGGGTGCCGGGCACCGCTCCGACCAGCCACGGCACGGCCAGGACCTCGACGAAGGTGTCGGCGAGTTCGTTGCGCCACACGAAGCCGCTCCACAGCGGGTGCTCCCCGGCCCGGTGCCGTCCCACCAGCAGCCACTTCGCGGCCACCGAGACCCCGCACGCGGCGAAGCCCGCGGCCAGCAGAACCGCCCCGGACAGCAGGGCGGTCACCCAGCTGCCCGGGCCCGCCGTGATGAGCGCGCAGAGCGCCGCCGCCGTCAGGACGGCCAGCGCGGCCGAGCAGAACACCGGGACGAGCCGGCACAGCTCCACCAGGCCGCGCGCCCACAGCAGCCGCGCGGGCGGGTCGTAGGTGCGGCTCTGGTCGGAGTCCGCGGCGGAGCGCGGCAGCCGCACCGGCGGCAGGCCCAGGTACGAGCTGCCCTTCTTGGCCTTCTTCGGAGTCGCGGACAGGACGCCGACCAGCCCGCCGTCGGGCACGCTGCGGCCCGGCGCGGTCATCCCGGAGTTGCCGAGGAACGCGCGGCGGCCGATCTCGGAGTGTCCGATCCGCATCCAGCCTCCGCCCAGTTCGTAGGGGGCGGTCAGGGTGTCGTCGGCGAGGAACGCCCCCTCGCCGACGGTGGTCAGGCTCGGCAGCGCGAGCACGGTCGACACCTCCGCACCCCGGCCGATCTTCATGCCGAGCAGCCGGAGCCACACCGGGGTGATCAGGCCGGCATACAGCGGGAAGAGGGTCTCCCGGGACAGGTCCATCAGCTGGGTGACGGTCCAGGCCTGCCAGCCGATCCGGCTGTGCGTGGGGTGGACCCCCGTGCGCAGCCCGAGGCTGAGCAGGCGTACGGAGACCAGCAGCAGCAGCGCGTACGCGAGCCCGAAGGCGAGCGCCCCGGGCACGACGGCGAGCAGCGCTCCGCGCAGGGCCACGCCGAGCCCGGCTCCGGCGGGCACGAACCGGCTCACCACGAGCAGGGCGGGCAGGGCGGCGAGCACGGGCAGGGAGGTGAGGCAGAAGCCCGTCACCCCGTACACGGCGCGCCAGTGGAGCGGCCGCGGCGGCCGTCCGTCGGGCCAGTTGTGCTTGGCCTTGCCGAGCTTGCCGGCCGGTGCCCCGGCCCAGCGCTGGCCGGTCGGCACCTGTCCGACGACGGCGGAGCCGGGGGCCACCTCGGCCCGCTTGCCGACGCGCGCGCCGGGGAAGAGGATGCCGCGGGTACCGACCACCGCGCCGGCGCCGACCTTGACGGGGCCGATCACGAGCCGGTCCCCGTCGAGCCAGTGCCCGGAGAGGTCCACCTCGGACTCCACCGCGCAGCCGCGGCCGAGCTTGAGCATGCCCGTGACCGGCGGCAGCGAGTGCAGGTCCACCTCGGGGCCGACCTTGGCGCCCAGCGCGCGGGCGTAGCGCTCCAGCCAGGAGCCGGTGAGGGAGGTCGCGCGGACGCACTCGGCCAGTCGCTCGGCCGTCCACAGCCGCAGGTGGACGCTTCCCCCGCGCGGGTGGCGTCCCGCCTTCACCCCGCGCAGCAGCAGGCGGGCGCCGCCGGCCGCGATGGCGAGGCGGCCGGGCGGGCTGTACAGCAGCGCCGCGCCGGCGGCGACCAGCCACCAGGAGGCGGTCGGCGCCCAGGGGTAGGCCCCGAACGTGTGCAGGACGTTGCCGAGGGCCAGCAGCGCCACGGTCCAGCGCAGGCCGACCAGGGTGTACAGCGGGAGCAGCAGGAGCGACTGCACCACCTGGGACCGCAGCGGTACGGGCGCGACGGTCCGGGCGGCGCCGTCGTCCTGTACGGACTTCTCCAGCCGCCGGGCCAGCTTGCGCAGGGTGGGCTGCTGGTAGATGTCGAGGACGGCCGCGCTCGGGTAGCGGGTGCGCAGCCGGGTGGTGAGCTGGGCGGCGGCGAGGCTGCTGCCGCCGATGGCGAAGAAGTCGTCGGCGGGGCCCGTGACGGCCACGCCGAGGGTCTCGCTCCACTGCTCGGCGAGCCAGGCCTCGGTGCCGTACAGCTGCTCGGTGGGGCCGGTGGTCTCCAGGTCGGGCAGCGGCCAGGGCAGCGCGTCCCGGTCCACCTTGCCGGAGGTACGGGTCGGCAGCTCGGCGACGGGGGCGAGCAGCGGCACGAGGGCCGCGGGCAGTTCGGCGCGCAGTCGCGTCACGGCCGCCGCGTGGTCCCAGCCCTCCTGGGTGACGAGGTAGCCGACGAGCAGCTGGTTGCCGCTGCGGGCCGTACGGACGGCGGCCGCCGCGCCGGCGACGCCGGGCAGGGACTGCAGGGCGGCGTCCACCTCGCCCAGCTCGATCCGGCGGCCGCCGAGCTTGATCTGCTCGTCGCCGCGGCCGAGGAAGACCAGCCCTTCCGGTTCCGCGCGGACCAGGTCGCCGCTGCGGTAGGCGCGCTCCCAGCCGAGGGATTCCAGCGGGGCGTACTTCTCGGCGTCCTTGGCGGGGTCGAGGTAGCGGGCGAGGCCGACGCCGCCGATCACGAGCTGGCCGCTGCCTCCCATCGGTACCGGTTCGCCGGACTCGTCGACCACGGCCAGCTCCCAGCCGTTCAGCGGGAGGCCGATCCTGATCGGTTCCTCGCCGGTGAGGAGCGAGGCGCAGGCGACGACGGTGGCCTCGGTGGGGCCGTAGGTGTTCCAGACCTCGCGGCCCTCGGTGACCAGGCGCTGGGTCAGCTCGGGCGGGCAGGCTTCGCCGCCGAAGATCAGCAGCCGGACCTCGCCGAGGTCATCGGGCTCCCACAGGGCGGCCAGGGTCGGCACGGTGGAGACCACGGTGATCTCCTGGTCCACGAGCCAGGGGCCGAGGTCGGCGCCGCTGCGCACCTGCGCGCGGGGTACGGGCACCAGGCAGGCGCCGTGGCGCCAGGCCAGCCACATCTCCTCGCAGGAGGCGTCGAAGGCGACGGAGAGGCCCGCCATGACCCGGTCGCCGGGGCCGATCGGCTCCTCGGCGAGGAACAGGGCGGCCTCGGCGTCCACGAAGGCGGCGGCGCTGCGGTGGCTGACGGCGACGCCCTTGGGCTTGCCGGTGGAGCCGGAGGTGAAGATGATCCAGGCGTCGTGCCCGGGCCCGGGCCGCGCGTCCACGGCGGGGACGGGGACGGGAGCCGGGGCGGTGGCGTCCGCGGGGGCGGTGACGTCGATGCGGCCCGCGGCGCCCAGCACCGCCCGTACCCCGGCCTCGCCGAAGACCAGCTCGGCCCGCTCGTCCGGGTCCTCGGCGTCGACCGGCACGTAGGCGGCGCCCGCGGCGAGGACGGCGAGGACCGCCGTGTACAGCTCGTTCGTCCCGGACGGCACGCGGACGCCGACCCGGTCGCCGAGCCGGACCCCGGCGGCCGCCAGGGCGCGCCGGCGGCGCTCGACCTCGACGGCGAGCGCCCGGTAGGTCAGCTGCTCGGTGCCGTCGTCGAGGGCCGGCTCGTCGGGGTGGCACCGCACGGAGTCCTCGAAGACGTCGACGAGGGTGCGCGGCGGGGCGGCGGGCCCGGCCCAGAAGCGGGCGGACTTGCCGGACTCCTCGTGCGGCTGCGCCGTCCCCGGCCGCGTACGGCCGGCGTCGGGCGCCCTCGTGTGTACGGGGTCGGGCGCCCGCGTAGGTACGGCGTCGGGCAGTTCTCGGCGGTCGGGCCCGGGCGTCTGCGCGCCGTCGGCCCCCAGGGTGTCCGTGTCCGTACGGTCGACCCCGTGCGTTTCCACGCTGTCGAGCAGGGCGGGTTCACCGCGCTCTGGTGTGGCTGCCATCGGCCCTCGCGTCTCGTTCCCGGAGTCGGTCCGGGTCGCCGTCGGAGCCCGGGTCTGCCCAGGTTGTTCCGGTTCATCGCCAAACAACCCGTCAGTCTAGTGCGCCATCAAGAATCTTCCGGTTGAAGTCTTGCCGGTGGCCGGGAGGGAACGGTATGCCGTCGCCTGCGGTCCGACGGTGTACGCGGGCGGGGACACGCGGCGCATCGCTCCGCGAAACGGGCGGCGGCTGGTGGAATGCCTTCCTCAGCGGGCCGGACGGAGGAACGGGGTGACGAGGGCGTCGTGGCGGAGCCGAACGGGCTGGAGGGGCGCCTGCGCGCCGCGGAAGAGGCGCTCGAACGGATCGGGACGTCCGACGACGAGCGGGAGACCTGCCGGGAGCTGGCCGGTTTCGTGTTCCGCACGCTGTGCGACGCCGTCGCCGTGGACCTGGTCGTCCCCGGCCCGGGCGTCGGCCGCGTGGCCCTGGTCGGCGCCCGCGACCTGCTGCCGGTGGACCCGCCGCCCGCGGACCCGGACGGAGCGGCGGCCGCGGGCACGGGCCGTTCCGCGCGGGTGTGGACCGGGCGCACCGCCGGCGGCGGGAGCGCGTACTGCGTCTCGGTGCCCCTGACCGGCCGGGGCGAGGTCCACGGAACGCTCCTCGCCGTGCGGGCCCGCGAGGGGTTCGGCCGCCACGAGACGGCCGCGCTGCTCTTCGCGGCGAAGATCGCGGGCATCCAGGTCGGGCACGCGAGGCGGCTGGCGGCGACCGAGCGGACGGCCCTGGAACTCCAGCGGGCCCTGGTCGCCGAACCGGGGCGTCCGCACCCGAACGTGGAGATCGCCAGCCGGTACCTGCCCGCCGGTGCGCGGGCCCTCGTGGGCGGGGACTGGTTCGAGACCGTGCGCCTGCACTTCGGCCGCACCCTGCTCGTGATCGGCGACGTCATGGGACACGGATTGGACGCCGCCGTGGACATGAACGCCTACCGCGCCACCCTGCGCGAGGTCGCCGCCACCGATCTCGCACCGCACCGGGTGCTGGGCCGGCTGGACGCCCTGGCCGCGGCCGACGGGACCCGGCGCCCGGCGACGTGCCTGCTCGTACGGATCGACCCGGCCCGCGGCAAGGCCGACTACGCCAGCGCGGGACATCTGCCGCCCGCCGTCTTCACCGGGGACGGCCGGGGCGAGTTGCTGGACGTACCCGTGGGTCCGCCGCTGGGCACGGGGTTCGGGGGGTACGACGCCTACACCCGGCCGATCGCGGCCGACCACACGCTGGTGCTGTACACGGACGGGCTGGTCGAACGCCGGGGCGAGGACATCGACGCCTCGCTGGCCCGGCTCGCCGCCCTGCGGATGCCCGCCGGGGCGGCGCCGGCCGAGGTGGTGGACGCCGTGTGCCGGGACCTCGACGCGGCGCACGCCGAGGACGACGTCGCGGTGCTCGCCGCCCGGCTCCGTCCCCGGCCGGCCCCCGCGCCGCCCGCCGCACCTCCGGCGCCGCCAGGGCCGCCCGCGCCGCCCGCCGGGGAGTGAGCCGGGGCGTTCAGCGCGGCGGAGCCGGGACGTGCAGGACCCTGGCGGTGAACGCCGCCAGGCGCGCCCGGATCTCCTCGCGCGTCCGACCCTCGTGGCCGACGAGGTGTTCGACCAGGTCGGCGCGGGTGGCGGCGAGCAGGGCGTGCGCGGTGAAGTCGCTGTCGGCCAGGCCCGGAACGCGGTCGAGCGCGTCACGGAGCGTGCCGTGCCAGAGGGCGTAGTGCCCGGCGGCGTAGGGGCTGTCGCCGCCGGTGCCCTCCAGAGCCAGCGCCAGGTGGCGGTGGTCGAGCTTGAAGCACAGGACCGCGTCGAGGAGGGCCGGTACCCGCTCGGACGGCGGAGTGGAGGGCCCCAGGGGCGGCGGTCCCTCCTCCGCCGCACGTCTGACGGGTGCGAGCCGCGCCTCGTACAGCGCGTGGATCAGGCCCGTACGGTCGCCGAAGCCGCGGAAGAGCGTCGCCTTGCCGACGCCCGCGGCGGCGGCGATGTCGGCCATGGTGACGGCCGCGGGGCTCTCGCAGCGGGCGAACAGCGCGTCGGCGGCCGCGAGGACGGCCTCCCGGTTGCGGGCGGCGTCCGCACGCGGCTTGCGTTCGGTCATGCGGTACCTCCGATTGCTAAACGGACCACGGGTCCGTATGGTCGGTCCCATGAAACGGACCGACGGTCCGTATCGTACGGGAGGGAGCATTCCATGACCACGAACACCGCGCCCGCGGACGTGTACCGCCGCGGCCTGCGGCTCCTGCTGGACAAGAACATCCCCGGCTGGATCGACCTGTGGCACGAGGACGGGATCCTCGAGTTCCCCTTCGCCCCGGAAGGCTGGCCGCAGCGGCTGGAGGGCCGGGCGGCCGTCGCCGCGTACCTGCGCGGCTACCCCGAGCACATAGACCTCCACGCCTTCCCGCACGTCGAGATCCACCAGACCCTCGCCCCGCGGACCATCGTGGTGGAGATGCGCGGCGTGGGCCGCCTCGTGGAAACCGGCGGCCCCTTCGACATGTCCTACATCGCCGTCGTCACCGTCGAGGACGGCCTCATCACCCACTACCGCGACTACTGGAACCCGCTCGCCCTCCAGGACCCCGCCACCCACTTCGCCGGGAGCGTCCGATGACCGCCTCCACCTCGGGGTCCGCGCCCTCGGCTTCGGCCTCTGCCTCTGCCTCCGCCTCTGCCGAGAGGTTCACCCTGGTCATCGGGGCCACCGGCACCACCGGGAGCCGGGTCGCCGCCCGGCTGGCCGCCGCGGGCCGGCGCGTCAGGGCCGCGGGCCGGCGCGCCACCCCCGTGGCCGGCGCCCTGCCCGTGCGGTTCGACTGGGACGACCCCGCGTCCCACGCGGGCGCCCTCGACGCGGTGGACCGCGTCTACCTCGTCCCGCCGGCCGGATCCCCGCACCCGGCGGCCGTCATGCTGCCGTTCCTCGAGCGGGCCCGCGCCGCCGGCGTCACCCGCGCGGTGCTGCTCAGCTCCTCGGCGATCCCCGCCGGCGGGCCCGCCGTGGGGCAGGTGCACCAGGCCCTGCCCGGACTGTTCCCCCACTGGGCGGTCCTGCGCCCCTCGTGGTTCATGCAGAACTTCACCGGGGACCACGCCCACGCCCGGACCGTCCGCGCGGACGGCACCATCCGCACGGCGGCCGGCGCGGGCCGCGTCGGCTTCGTCGACGCCGACGACATCGCCGCCGTCGCCGTCCACGCGCTGACGGCCGCGCGGGCACCGGACACCGACCTGGTCCTCACCGGGCCGCAGGCGTTGAGCTACGACGACGTCGCCGCCGTCCTGTCCGAGGTCACCGGCCGGACCGTCACCCACCAGCGGCTCTCGTACGAGCAGATGCGCCGGCGCCTGGCGGCCGACATGCCCGACGGCTTCGCCGCGATGCTCGCCGGCCTGGACCGGTCGATCGCCGAGGGCGCCGAGGACCGCACCACCGACACCGTCCAGCGCCTGACGGGGCGCCCGCCTGGAAGCTTCCGCGCCTTCGCCGAAAGGGAATTGACAAGCAGTCAGGCACGGTGACGGCCCGCCCCGATGCAGGGCCCGCGGGCCCCGAGGTGCCGACTTCCACGGGCGCGACTAGCCTTTGTGAGTGAGAGCCGCGATTGCGGAGCACGCCCGCGGTTGCCGAGGTTCCCGCAATCCGGGAACCGAGGTTCCGCGACCCGCCTCCGAACGCGCGTGGCCCACGGCCGCGCCACGGGGGATGCGTGCCTCCACTCGCACGCAACGCGGCACCGCACACGACCCGCGCCGCACATTTCGTCTGCGGCCGCGGCCGCCCCCTCATGCCCCGGAGAGGTGCTCGGGAGGGTGGAAGGAAGGGCTATTCCATGCATGCACAGAGAGCGAAGCGTCTTTTCGTGGTCTCCGCCGCCGGTCTCCTCATGGCTGGTGGCGTGGCGCTCGGCACGGCAGGCACGGCCTCGGCGGCGACTCCCACAGCTGCCGTCAGTTACCTCAACGGCGGCGGCTGCGGTGACGATGACGACTACGGCGGCCACGGCGGCTGGTACGACAACAGCGGCTGGGACGACGACGACGATGACTACGGATACGGAGGAGGCCACGGCTGGGGTGGCCACTGACCCGGCCCTCTGAACGCGCGGTGGGGGGGGCCCCCCGGGGCCCGCCCCCGCCCCCGGGGGCCCCCCCCCCCCCCCCGGGGCGGCCGGGGGCCCCCAAGGGGGGGGGGTAGATGGGGGGTGTTTT
>NZ_JBEOXU010000175.1:0-11066 GCF_040296725.1 Streptomyces sp. NPDC002044 | reverse complement strand
GTTCCGGCCGGCCGATGACGGCGGCGGTGCCCTCCGGGCCGGTGCCCAGCGGGCCCGCCGTGGCCGGCTCGCCCGCGCGGGCCGCGTCCGGCAGGCGGATCAGAGCGCGCACGCCGGTGGCGCGCACGCCGGTGGCGCGCAGGCCGTCGCGGACGGCGAACTCCGCCCGGCGCGGGCCGAACTCCCCGGTCGCCGCCCGCGGCAGGTGCACGGAGTCCGCGTGGCCGGGCTTCCCGTCGTCGTCGTTCACTTTGCCTCCGTCCGTGATCTCTTGCCGAGCGGGACCGTCGCCCGTCGGGGCAACGCGCCGAGGCCGTCGTGCCGAAGCCGCCCACGACGCGGCCCGGCGCCGCGCCGTTGCGGGCGGCGCGGTCTCAGCCCTTGCGGGACAGGGCCTCGCGGACGGCCTCGTCGGAGCGGGCGATCAGGGCCGTGCCGTCCTCCGCGGTGATGATCGGGCGCTGGATCAGCTTCGGGTGGGCCGCCAGGTGGGCGATCCAGCGGCCCCGCGCGGCGTCGGTCCCCTCGCGCGGCAGGTCACGTACGCCGGTCTCCCGGGCCAGCGGGTCGGAGGTGCGCGTGATGTCCCACGGCTCCAGCCCGAGCCGGCCGAGCACCTCGCGGATCTCGTCCTCGGAGGGCACGTCCTCCAGGTAGCGGCGCACGGTGTAGTCGGCGCCCTCCGCGTCCAGCAGCGTCAGCGCGCCGCGGCACTTGGAACAGGCGGGATTGATCCAGATCTCCATGCCGCCAACCCTAACCAGAGCAGGTCTGGCCAGGGGCTTTTGTCAGTGCTCCCCGGTAAAATCGAAGGAGAACGACAGGAAGCCAACTACCGTTTGGGAGGCTGTAGATGGCCACTGCCACAACCATTCAGCACGTCAAGAAGAAGCCGCTGCCGGCGGGCCTGCCCCGCGAGTGGTACGAGAGCCACAACCGCCGCCTGAAGGCGATGCGGTTGGCGATATCCCTGCTCGACTCGGGGACTTACGACGCCCGGCGCGCCACCAACCGGAAGATCCGGACGATGGCCGTCCGGACGGGCATACACCGGCCCTCCAACGTCACCTGCAAGCTGGTGCGCGCCTTCATCAAGGAGGCGTGAGGAGGCGTCGGGGGGTCGCACGGTCCGTTTCCGGGGGGAAACGCGGCCCGGCCCCCCGTACCGCGGAGCCCGGAGAGCCCGCTGCCGTGGCGCGGCGCCCCGCGCCGGGTTACGGCAGCGGCACCCCGAAGGTCTCGCCCGGGCCGGTGCCGGCCGGGGAGCCCGGACCGGAGACGCCGTCCACCGTCAGCCGTGCGGGCGCCTCGACCGCGACGTGCCCGCCGGTCCCGGCGCCTGCGCCGGTCGCGTCGAGCGGTGCGCCGAGGAAGACGGCGGCCGAGACCAGGCTGAGGGCGGCCGTCGCGGCCGCCGCCGTGGTGATCGCCGCTATCCGCCTGCGGTGCTTGCGCGGTGCGTGCACGGGGGTTCCTCTCCGTGGGATGTGAGCCGAGCACACCATGGAAACCGGGCAAATGGGGCTCTTGTCGTCGTTCGGTCACATGATCGGTACGGCACGGTCATGTCGGCTCCCTGGACGGGGCCGGGCCGGCCCCGTCCAGGGAGAGCAGCAGCAAGGCCACGTCGTCGCGCGGGCCGCCGCCCGTGAAGGCCGCCAGGTCCTGCCACACCGCACGGACCAGGCCGGCCGGCTCCCGTGCGAGCACGGGCACCCGTGCGGCCAGCGGGTAGAAGTGCCCGGTCCGGTCCCGGGCCTCCGTGACCCCGTCGGTGTAGAGCAGCAGCCGGTCCCCGGGCAGCACCCGCAGCTCGACCGCCACCGGCGCGACCGGCCCGGGGAGACCCAGCCCCAGCGGCGGACCCGGCTCCACGGCCACCTCCCGCACCGCCGACCCGCGCAGGAGCAGCGGCGGCGGATGCCCGCACGACACGATCCGTACGAGGTCCAGCCCGGGCGGGAACTCCAGCAGCATCACCGTCGCGAACAGCTCCGGAGGCTCGGCGGAGACGTCCGTCGCGTGCGCGGTGTCCGCGAGCAGCCGCCGGTCCAGCCTGGCCGCCACCGCCGTCGGCTCCGCGTCGTCCAGCACCGCTTCGCGGAAGGCGCCGAGCAGCGCGCCCACGGTGCCGACCGCCGCCAGCCCGTGGCCCTGCACGTCGCCGATCAGTGCCCGTACCCCGTACGGCCCCGCCCGTACGTCGTACAGGTCTCCGCCGACGAGGGTGCCGCGCTGGGCCGCCCGGTAGAGCGCGGAACAGCGCACCGGGCCGACCCGTTCCGGAAGCGGCGGAAGGATGGCGAGCTGCGCCGCCTCCGCCACCGTCCGTACGGTCACCAGCTGGGCGTCGCGGCGCCGCCGGACCCAGGCGATCACCACGCCCAGCAGCCCGACCGCGGCCACGGTGGCCAGGTCCGAGCCCCGGGCGTGCGCGACGCCGATGCTCGGCGCGCCGAGCAGGACCAGGACCACCGCGGCGAAGCAGGCGGTTCCGGCCGGACCGTAGGCGAAGGCGGCCACCGGGGGCAGAGCGGCGAGGAAGTACCCCAACTCCACGTCGCCCGGGGTGAGCGCCTGGGCGAGCACGAGCACGACCAGGGCCGCCGCGGGGGCGATCCGGGTCCAGACCGGCGGCGGCTTCCCCCGCAGCCAGCCGGGCTGCTCGCTTTGGCCTCTCACCCCTCCACCCTGGTACCGGCACCCGGCCCGCGCACCCCGGACCGGGCCGGGTGGCGGCGTCCCGCCCCGGACACGGGCGGCGGTGTGCGGTGGCCGGGTGGGGACCCGAGCGGGGACAGTGGGGGCGTGACGGAAGACGAAGCACCGGGCAGGCCGCCGACGAGGGCGCACATCGAGGCGCACGGCAGCGGCGGCAGAGGCGCGGGCGGCGGCTCGCAGAGCGCCGAGATCAGTACGCGCCTGAACTGGCTGCGCGCGGGGGTGCTCGGTGCCAACGACGGGATCATCTCCACCGCGGGTCTGGTGGTCGGTGTCGCCGGAGCGACCACCTCGCGCTCCGCGATCTTCGCGGCGGGCATCGCCGGGCTGCTGGCGGGCGCGCTGTCGATGGCGGCGGGGGAGTACGTCTCCGTCAGCTCCCAGCGGGACTCCGAGCGGGCCGCGCTCGACCTGGAGAGACGCGAGCTGGCCGAGGAGCCGGAAGCGGAACTCGACGAGCTGACCGATCTGCTCGCGGCCCGGGGACTGAGCCGCGACCTGGCCCGGGAGGCCGCCGAGCAGCTGACGCGGCGGGACGCGCTGCGGGCCCATGCCCGGGTGGAGCTGGGCATCAACCCCGACGAGCTCGCCAACCCCTGGCACGCGGCCCTGGCCAGCCTCGTCGCCTTCACCGTGGGCGCGCTGCTGCCGCTGCTGGCGATCATCCTGCCGGGGCCGTCCGAGCGGGTGCCGGTCACGGTGGTGGCGGTGCTGGCCGCGCTCACGCTGTGCGGGGTGGTGAGCGCGCGGCTCGGCCGGGCGCCGGCGGGGCGGGCGGTCCTGCGAAACGTGGCGGGCGGGGCGCTGGCCATGGCCGTCACGTACGCGGTGGGCACCTGGCTCGGCGCCGCCGGCTGACCCCCGGGGCTCCGCGCACCCCGGCCGGGCCGGTTGGTTCGGTGTGCCGCGGGGCTGGGACTGGCTCGCCCGGGGGCGGTTTCGGCTCGCCCGGGTTGGTTGGTCCGTTCGGGCGGGGTGCGTCGGCGGGGGCGGGGAGTCGCCCCGGCCCGGTTCGGGCCGGGCGGCGGGGGGACCCGGCAGGATGGGGGCATGCGTATCGCGGTCACCGGTTCCACCGGGCTCATCGGCAAGGCCCTCGTACAGTCCCTCCGCGCGGACGGCCACGAGGTGGTCCGTTTCGTACGGCGGGCGCCCGCCGCCGCCGACGAGGCGCGCTGGGACCCGGCCCGGGGCGAGGTGGACCCCGCCGGGCTGGCCGGGTGCTCCGCCGTCGTGCACCTGGCCGGGGCCGGGGTCGGCGAGCACCGCTGGACCGACGCCTACAAGCGGGAGATCCGCGACAGCCGGGTCCTCGGCACCGCCGCCATCGCCCGGGCCACGGCCGCCCTCGACGAGCCGCCGGCCGTACTGGTCAGCGGCTCCGCCATCGGCTACTACGGAGACACCGGCGACCGCGCCGTCGACGAGGAGGCCCCCGCCGGGCGGGGTTTCCTGCCCTCCGTGTGCGTGGAGTGGGAGGCGGCCGCCGAACCCGCCGCCGCGGCGGGCATCCGTACCGTCCACGCCCGTACCGGCCTCGTCGTCGCCCGCGACGGCGGGGCCTGGGGACGGCTGTTCCCGATCTTCCGGGCCGGCGTCGGCGGCCGTCTCGGTACCGGGCGCCAGTACTGGTCGTACCTCTCCCTCCGGGACGAGGTCGCCGCCCTGCGGCACATCATCGACACCCCGGCGCTCTCCGGCCCGGTCAACCTCACCGCCCCCGAACCGGTGACCAACCGGCAGGTGACCGAGGCCATGGGCCGGGTGCTGCGCAGGCCCGCGGTGCTGCCCGTGCCGGCCGTCGCCCTGCGCGTCGCGCTCGGGGAGTTCGCCGAGGACGTGCTCGGCAGCCAGCGGGTACGGCCCGCCCGGCTGCTGGAGTCCGGCTTCGTCTTCCGCGACCCGGGCATCGAGCAGGCGATCCGCGCCGCCCTCTGAACCCCCTGCCCGGCCCACGGCGCCCGCTGCGCCCGCGCCGCCCGCCTCCCCGCCCGCGCGACCGGCAGGTGACCGCCGTGCGACCGTTCGTGACCCGCGTGCGACCGCCGTGCGACCGGAGCTGACCGTAATACCCCAGCCAACTTGGGTTCCGCTGGAGCCGGTTGGGGGAAGGACGGTGAGACACAGCCGCGCCGACCTCGGGGAGGGGCACGTGCTCAGCAGCTCACACCATGCCGCACACCATGCGGACGTCGTCATCGTAGGAGCCGGAGTCTCAGGACTCGCGGCCGCGCAGCACCTGATCGCAGCGGGCGTCACGGTCACCGTCCTGGAGGCCGCGGGCGACCCCGGCGGGCGGATGGCCACCACGTCGGCCGACGGGTTCCGGCTGGACCGGCTCGGCCAGCTGCTCAATACCTCGTACACCGAACTGGCCCGCACCCCGGGCCTGGAGGCCCTGACCCTGCGCCCCTTCGCGCCCGGCGTCCTGGTCCACGCCGACGGCAGACAACTGCGCGCCGGAGCCCTCACCCCGGCCCGCGCCCTGGCCAGCGGCTCCCTCGACCAGGCCCGGCTCAGCGCCGCCCTCGGCCGGCTCGCCGCCCTGCCCGAGGAGAAGCTGCTCGCCCGGCCCGAACGCACCGCGCACCGCGCCCTGCGCTCCCGCGGCCTGCCGCCCCGCACGGTCAACACCGTCCTGCGGCCGCTGCTCGCCGCCCTGCTCCGCGATCCGGACCTCACCACGTCCAGCCGCGTCGCCGACCTGGCCCTGCGCACCTTCGCCCGCGGCCGGCTCGCCGTGCCCGAGGGCGGCGCCGCGACCCTGCCCGGTCTGCTCGCCGCGGCCCTGCCGCCCGGCACCGTGCACACCGGGGTCCGGGTCCGGTCGGTGGCGACGAACCTGGTCACCACCGAGGAACACGGGGAGTTCGGCTGCCGCTCCGTCATCCTGGCCACCGGCGCCCGCGCCGCCGCCGGGCTCCTGCCCGGGCTGCGCGTGCCCGCCTTCCACGAGGTCACCGTTCTGCACCACGCCACGGCCGGACCGCTGCCCTGGGACGGCTCGCTGCTCCTCGACGCCGCCGCCGAGTGGCCCGTCTCCCACACCGCCGTGATGAGCGCGGTCGACCCGACGCGGGCCCCGGCCGGCCGGAGCCTGGTCACCACCACCGTGCTCGGCCCGCCACCACCCCCGCGCACGGTCGCCTCGCGCCTGGCCCGGCTCTACGAGACCCCGACCCGCGCGTGGGAGCTGCTCGCCGTCCACCACACCCCGGAGGCCGTCCCCGCCATGCCCGCGCCGTACGACGCGCGCCGCCCCGTCCGCGTGCTGGCCGGGCTGTACGTCTGCGGGGACCACCGCGACACCAACACCGTCCAGGGCGCCCTGCACTCGGCCCGCCGCGCCGCCACCGCCGTCCTGCGGGACTTCGGCATCCCGCTGCCCGCCGCCCCGGAGCCCGCGCTCCCGGTGGCGGCCTGAGGAACCGCCCCTCCGGGGTCCGCAGCCCGGCCCGGGCTCCGGGCCCCGGAGGGGCGCCGCCGGGTCAGGACAGCGCCGCCACCCGGTCCCGGTACGTCCGTACCGCCGACGCGTCCCGGAACGGCTCCAGGCGCCGCTCGAAGTCCCGTACGTACTCCACCGCGCGCACCGACCGCATCTCGCTCGCCTGCTGCGCCGCCTCCGCCCCCAGCGCGCACGCCTGGTCCAGCTCGCCCAGCCCCAGCCGCGCCGTGGCCAGCACCACCCGGCAGAACAGCCGCGACCGGGCGTACGCCGGTGCCCGCAGCTGCAGGGACCGCTCCGCGTGCTGGGCCGCGGCCCGGTACTGCTGGAGGTCCCGGTGGCAGTGCCCGAACTCGTCCGCCAACTGCGCCTCGTCGTAGCACCGTGCCCAGTGCGGCACGTCGTCCCCCGGCCGCGCCGCGCCGAGCGCCCGCTCGGCCCGCACCAGCGACGCCGTCGCCGCCCTGACCTCGCCGAGGACCGCGTGCCCCCGCGCCTCCGCCGAGTGCAGCAGGGCCTGCACCACCGGCGGCGGCCCCGAGCCGACGCCCTGCTGGGCCACCCGGGCCAGCTGCACCGCCTCCCGGCCGTGGCCGAGGTAGACCGCCTGTCGGCTCATCGTGACCAGCACGTAGGCCCCGTACGGCCGGTCCGCGGCGGCCTGGGCCAGCCGCAGCGCCTGCACGAAGTACCGCTGGGCCAGCCCGTGCGCGGCGATGTCGTACGAGGTCCAGCCCGCGAGCCGGGTCAGGTCGGCGGCGGCGGAGAACAGCCGCCGCCCGGTGGTCTCCCCGTACGTCCCGCGGAGCATGGGCTCGGCCTCGTGCTCCAGGTAGCGCACCAGCGCCTGCCGGGCGTGGCCGCCGCCGTACGCGTGGTCCAGGCTGCGGAACAGCTCGCCCACCGATCTCAGCGCCGCGATGTCGCCGCCGGTCACCCGCTGCCCCGGGCCGCGGTCGATCTGCCGCTGCCGGGGCACCGAGGCCCGCCCCTGGACGGGGACGCGGGCCGCCGCCGCCGGATCCGCGCCGCGGCCCACCCGCTCGTCCGCCCTCCCGATGAGCCAGTCCCGGCTGGGCACCACCAGCCCGGCCGGGGTGAAGGCGATCTTCCGTAGCTCGGCGTGCGAACCGGAGTCCTTGCGCCACAGGCCGGCGGCGATGTCCACGGCCTCCTCGGGGGTGGCGGCGAACTCCAGCCCCGCGTACACGGGCGCGCAGGCGTCCAGCCCCATGTCCTGGGCCGACAGCCGCCGCCCGAGCCGCCGGGTGAAGACCTCGGCGATCAGCGCGGGGGTGGTGCCGCGGGGCTGCTGCCCGCGCAGCCACCGCGTCACGGAGGTCTTGTCGTACCGCAGATCGAGACCGTGCTCCAGACCGAGCTGGTCCACGCGGCGGGCGAGCCCGGCGTTGGAGAACCCGGCCTCCTCGATCAGCGCCGCGAGCTGCCGGTTGGGGACGCGCTGGGCAGGTCGTTCCGTCATCGGCTCCACGGTCTCCTGACGTGACGGACCGGGGTCCCGGCCCTGTGAACGGCGTGAATGTAGCGGCGAACTTCCCCCAGACCGCCCTGTCTGTCCCACATTCATCCGATCGTGTGCAGAATCGGTGGGTCGCTTTACGGACCGCCCCGTTCTCCGGGACCCCGTGCGGGCCGGGGGGCCGGGGCCCTGAGGACGCCCGCACGGGCCGCCGTACCCTTGGCTGGTGCGATACGTGCACACAGCAGGTTCAACGAGGAGGCGCCGCGGTGGCTGAGCTTGGGTTTGTCCATCTGGGCTTCGGACCGGAAGCCGTCGAGTACACCGCGGCCTGGGAGGAGCAGCGCCGGGTGCACGCCGCCCGCTTCGCGGACGAGACCGGCGACACCTGCCTGCTGCTGGAGCACCTGCCGGTCTATACCGCCGGACGGCGCACCGACCCCAGTGAGCGTCCGCTCGACGGCACCCCCGTCGTGGACGTGGACCGCGGCGGCAAGATCACCTGGCACGGCCCCGGCCAGCTCGTCGGCTACCCGATCATGAAGCTGCCCCGCCCGGTGGACGTGGTCGCCCACGTCCGGCGCCTGGAGGACGCGCTGATCCGCACCGCCGCCGACTTCGGGCTGCGGACCACCCGGATCGAGGGCCGCTCCGGCGTGTGGGTGCTCGGCGACCCGGTGGAGGACCGGCCGCTGATCGGCGGGCTCTCGCTCGACTTCGACCCGCGCCTGGAGGACGACGAGTTCGACGCCCGGCTGAACGGCCCCGAGTACGCCCCGTCCAACGCCGGCCAGCGCCGCGAGGACCGCAAACTCGCCGCGATCGGCATCCGGGTCGCCAAGGGCGTCACGATGCACGGGTTCGCCATCAACGTGAACCCCGACAACACCTGGTTCGACCGGATCGTGCCCTGCGGCATCCGGGACGCCGGTGTGACCTCGCTCTCGTACGAACTGGGCCGCGAGATCACCATCGCCGAGGTGCTGCCGGTCATCGAGCGGCACCTGAAGGACGTGCTGGAGCACGCGGAGCCGCGGCCCCGCGCGATCGAGCCGGCGGCGGGCTGACCGCCCGCGGGAATGCGTCCGGCAGCCCCCAGGTTGGCGGAATGAAGAGCGTACGAAATTACGGGCGTACCCTGGTGGGCGCCGAAGAATCGAAGTCACAGGGAGCCGGTCGTGTCCGCAGTCGCACCCGACGGACGCAAGATGCTGCGCCTTGAGGTCCGTAACGCCCAGACGCCCATCGAGCGCAAGCCCGAGTGGATCAAGACCCGGGCGAAGATGGGCCCCGAGTACACCAAGATGCAGGCCCTGGTGAAGGGCGAAGGACTGCACACGGTGTGCCAGGAGGCGGGCTGTCCGAACATCTACGAATGCTGGGAGGACCGCGAGGCCACCTTCCTCATCGGCGGCGACCAGTGCACCCGGCGCTGTGACTTCTGCCAGATCGACACGGGCAAGCCCGAGGCCCTGGACCGGGACGAGCCGCGCCGTGTCGGCGAGTCCGTGGTCACGATGGACCTGAACTACGCCACCATCACCGGCGTCGCCCGCGACGACCTGGCCGACGGCGGCGCCTGGCTGTACGCGGAGACCGTGCGCCAGATCCACGAGCAGACGGCGGGCCGCGCGAGCGGGCACACCAAGGTCGAGCTGCTGGCCCCCGACTTCAACGCGGTCCCGGAGCTGCTGGAGGAGGTCTTCGCCTCCCGTCCCGAGGTCTTCGCGCACAACGTCGAGACCGTGCCGCGCATCTTCAAGCGGATCCGCCCCGGCTTCCGCTACGAGCGCTCGCTCGACGTGATCACCCGGGCCCGCGCCTACGGCCTGATCACCAAGTCGAACCTGATCCTCGGCATGGGCGAGGAGCGCGAAGAGGTCACGCAGGCCCTGAAGGACCTGCACGCGGCCGGCTGCGAGCTCATCACCATCACCCAGTACCTGCGGCCCTCGCCGCGGCACCACCCCGTCGAGCGCTGGGTGAAGCCCGCCGAGTTCGTGGAGCTGGCGAAGGAGGCCGAGGAGATCGGCTTCTCCGGCGTGATGTCCGGGCCGCTGGTCCGGTCCTCGTACCGGGCGGGCCGCCTCTACCAGCAGGCGATGGAGAAGCGCAGCCACGCCGAGGTGTAGGCGACGGCAGGCGGGTGTGACGCGCGCTACCACACGAACCGTGTGAACTCGCGCACAAAGTCTTACCAATGAGTAACACCGCGTCGACGCGGCCCCTAGGCTCTTTTCAGGGAAGAGTGCCCGGCGGGCCGCGTCTGCGTGTTTGCAACGTGTCCATCACATTTGACGGGCTGGTCACGCCCTGGTAACACCAGTCAGTGACGCTGGACCCACGCACCGCAACCGCTCTGCCGACGTGTTTCCGTGAAAGGGATCGCCATCATGCAGGCCGCGCCCGTACGCGCCATCGCCATTCCCTCCTTCACCGACGCCTTCCGGGGCGTCGAGTCCCTGCTCATGAGCGGTGCCCGCCGCAACGCCTGGACGGCCGTCCTGGAGGACCGCCGCAGGGCCAAGGACCGGGTCGAAACCGAACACGTACTTGAGGCCGCGGCTACCCGTACCCCTCGGGCCACGTAAACTCGCCCTATGGCGAGGAAGTCAAACGCAGAGACTGCTGCGAACCCCGGGCGACTGAAGCAGATCGCCCTGACGTACAAGATGACGCGCAAGGCCGACCCGAAGGTCGGTCTGATCGTCGCGGGCGTGGGAATCGTCACCTTCGGTGTCTTTCTCGCGATCGGCTTCCTGATCGGCCACCCGGTCTACCTGGGCATCCTGGGCTTCCTGGTGGCGTTCCTCGGAATGGCGATCATCTTCGGACGACGGGCCGAGCGCGCTGCCTTCGGGCAGATGGAAGGACAGCCGGGCGCGGCCGCGGCCGTACTGGACAACGTGGGACGGGGCTGGACGACCACCCCGGCCATCGCGATGAACAAGAGCCAGGACATCGTCCACCGGGCCGTCGGCAAGGCCGGTGTGGTGCTGATCGGCGAGGGCAACCCCAACCGCGTCAAGCTTCTCCTCGCGAACGAGAAGAAGAAGATGGCCCGGATCATGCCGGACGTGCCGGTGCACGACTTCATCGTGGGCACGGGCGAGAACGAGGTGCCGCTCAAGAAGGTGCGCACCACGCTGCTCAAGCTGCCGCGCGTGCTGGCCGGTCCCCAGATCACCCAGGTCAACGACAAGCTGCGGGCCATGGGCGACCTCATGAGCAACATGCCGCTGCCGAAGGGCCCGATGCCCAAGGGCATGAAGATGCCGCGCGGCGGAAAGATGCGCTGACCGGATCAGCCGCTCACCCGCTTTTCGTATACGACACAGCCGCGGGGGTGAGGCACTGCAAGGTGCCCTGGCCGGCGTCCCCGTCATCATCGGCGCGGTGCCGTTCGGCCTGCTGTTC
>NZ_JBEOXU010000174.1:0-11086 GCF_040296725.1 Streptomyces sp. NPDC002044 | reverse complement strand
GCCACCGCCCGGATCTGCGCGGCCGCCGACGGGCGGGGCGGCACCGCCCTGCCGCTGCTGGCCGGGGAGGGGCCGCTCGCCCTGCGCCGCACCCGGGCGACGGGCCCCGAGGCCGGGGTCGTGCTGGTCGGCGCGATGAGCGCCCCGCTGGGCGGCGACCACCTCACGGTCGAGGCCGTCGCCGGTCCCGGGGCCCACCTCGCCCTCGGGTCGGTGGCGGCGACCCTCGCACTGCCCGGCCGCGGCGGCGAGCCCGCGCGGTACGACGTACACCTCACCCTGGAGGAGGGGGCGTCGGTGCGGTGGCTGCCGGAGCCGCTGGTGTCCGTGCGCGGGAGCGACCTGCGCGTGCGCACCCGCGTCCGGCTGGCCCCCACGGCCCGGCTGCTGCTGCGCGAGGAACAGGTGCTGGGCCGCAGCGCAGAGGCGCCCGGGCTGCTGCGCAGCCGGCTCGGCGTGACCCGGGACGGCCGCCCGCTGCTCGACCAGGAGCTCGCCTGTGGACCGGGCGCGCCCGGCGGCTGGGACGGCCCGGCGGGCCTCGCGGGCCACCGAGCGCTCGGCCAGCTCCTCGTGGTGGACCCGGCGTTCGCCGCGGCCCCGCCGGCGGCCGCCGTGCTGGGGGAGTTCGCCGCGGTCACCCCGCTGGCCGGCCCGGCGGTCCTCGTGACGGCCCTCGCCCCGGACGCCCTGCGGCTGCGCGAACTGCTCGACGGGGCCCTCGCCACGTACGGCTGGTGAGACGCGGGCGAACCGGAATCCGCTCAGCGGTACACGGATCGCCGGTTATCGGGTTGGCAAAGAACCGGACCCCGCCCTGTCGCCGGGTCCCCGCCAGGGGACAGGATCGCCCTGCACGCCGACGACCGAACCCGACCGAATCCGGCCGCCACCGCGGCACTTGACGCAGGGGGAACAACGACGTGATACGCAACGCGGCGCTGGGGAGCGCCGCCACTCTGATCACCGGCACGCTGGCGGCGAGCCTGCTGCTCGCACCGACCGCGACGGCCGCCACCGCCGGCCGCGACAACGGGTCCGCGGAGGCGGCCGGCGTACGGATCGCCGCCGCCCGCGCCGCCCGTACCGGGGTCGACTGGAAGGACTGTCCCGCCGACTGGGGCTTGGAGAAGCCCATCCAGTGCGGCTGGGTCAAGGTCCCGCTCGACTACTCCAAGCCGTTCGGCAAGACCATCGACCTCGCCGTCGACCGGATCGGCAGCACCGGCACCCCGCAGGAGCGGCAGGGCGCGCTCGTCTACAACCCCGGCGGCCCCGGCGGTTCCGGCATGCGCTTCCCGCGCCGGGTCACCACCAAGAGCCCGCTGTGGACCAACACCTCCAAGGCGTACGACTTCGTGGGCTTCGACCCCCGCGGCGTCGGCCACTCGGCGCCCATCTCCTGCGTCGACCCCCAGGAGTTCGTCAAGGCCCCCAAGGCCGACCCGGTGCCCGGGGGCGAGGCCGACAAGCGCGCCCAGCGCAAGCTCGCCGCCGAGTACGCGGACGGCTGCAAGGAGCGCAGCGGCGAGATGCTGCCGCACATGACCACGCCGAACACCGCCCGCGACCTCGACGTGATCCGCGCAGCCCTCGGCGAGAGGAAGCTGAACTTCCTCGGCGTCTCCTACGGCACTTACATCGGCGGGGTCTACGCGACCCTCTTCCCCACCCACGTGCGCCGCATGGTCGTCGACAGCGTGGTCGACCCGGACCAGGACAACATCTGGTATGAGGCCAACCTCGGCCAGGACGTCGCCTTCCAGACCCGCTGGAACGACTGGCAGGACTGGGTCGCCAAGAACGACGCCGCCTTCCACATCGGCGGCACCCGCGCCGAGGTCGAGGCGAAGTACCAGGAGCTGCGCGCCACCGCCAAGGCGAACCCGCTCGGCGGGGTCGTCGGCCCGGCCGAGCTGACCGGCTTCTTCCAGAGCGCCCCGTACTACGACTCCTCCTGGGTGCCCGTGGCCCGGACCTGGGCCGCCTACCTCGCCGGCGACACCCAGGTCCTGATCGACGCGATCGCCCCGGACATGTCCGACACGGCGGGCAACGCCACCGCCGAGAACGGCAATGCCGTCTACACGGCCGTCGAGTGCGCCGACGCCAAGTGGCCGACCAGCTGGGCCAGGTGGGACCGGGACAACACCAGGCTGCACGAGAAGTACCCCTTCCTGACCTGGTCCAACGCGTGGATGAACCTGCCCTGCGCGACGTGGAGGTCCAAGCAGAGCACTCCGATCGAGGTCGGTGCCAAGCGCGGCCTCGCGCCGGTGCTGATCGTCCAGTCCGAGCGGGACGCGGCCACCCCGTACGCGGGCGCGGTCTCGCTGCACCGCCGCCTCGCCGGCTCGCGCCTGATCACCGAGCAGAACGCCGGCTCGCACGGCGTCACCAGCCTCGTGAACCCCTGCATCAACACCCGGGTCGACGCCTACCTGCTGACCGGCACGGTCGACGCCAAGGACGTCACGTGCGGCCCGCACGCGACACCGGTCGCCCCGGCGCCCGCCGCCGCGAAGTCCCCGGCGCAGGAATCCGGCTTCCCGGCCCGCGAGGAGCTCCCGGCCGTCCGCTAGTGCCGTGGCCGGAACGGTCCACCGGGTGGCTTTTCGCCACGGCCCGCCACCCGGTCCGGCCCGCAGGGGAGGAGGCTCAGCGCGACCGGCGCCGGGCCTTCTTCCGTTCCTCTTCCGCCTCGGCCTTGACGTCGCCCGCGTACCGGTCGACGTACTCCTGGCCGGACAGTTCGAGGATCGCGTACATGATCTCGTCGGTGACGGCGCGCAGAACGGCCCGCTCGGCCTCCAGTCCGGCGTACCGGGAGAAGTCCATCGGCGCGCCGAAGCGGATCGTGACCCGCCTGATCTTCGGGAGCTTCTGGCCGGGAGGCTGGATCTCGAAGGTGCCGACCATCGCGCACGGGACGACGGGCACCCCCGCGCCCAGTGCCATCGCGGCCACGCCCACCTTGCCCTTGTACAGCCGCCCGTCGTGGGAACGGGTGCCCTCCGGGTAGATGCCGAGCAGCTCGTCCTCGGCCAGTACGCCCAGCCCCTCGCGCAGCGCGGCCTGCCCGGCGTTCTTGCCGGAGCGGTCCACGGGGATCTGCCCGGCGCTGCGGAAGAAGGCGGCGGTGAGGCGGCCCTTGACCCCGGGGCCGGTGAAGTACTCGGCCTTCGCGAGGAAGGTGATGCGCCGCTTGAGGATCGCCGGCATCAGGAAGTGGTCGGAGAACGACAGGTGGTTGCCCGCGATGATCGCGGCCCCCTCCTCCGGGATGTTCTCCAGGCCCTCGATCCTCGGCCGGAACAGCAGCCGCAGCAGCGGACCGAGCAGCACGTGCTTGAGCAAGTGGTAGAACACCAGGCCGCTCCTGTCGCCGGCCGGGGCCGGGCATGCGGGAATCTCGGAAAAGATCCAGTCTAGGGGCCGTCCGACACCGCGTCACGGGGCGGGCACGGACCGTCGGCGGACCGGTCTTTCCGGAGCGCGCTCCCGATCCGCCACCGGCCCGCCGCGCGGGGTGGCCGGGGACGGTGGGCAGCGGGGGCGGGCAGCGGGGCGGCAGGAAGGATCCCACGGGGAACGGGGCGCCGGGTCCCACCGCGGGGGAACGTCGCGGGCGGCGGAGGGCCGCCGGGGAGTCAGGCGCCGCGGGACGCGGCCATCCCTGCGGTCAGCAGCCCCAGCACCACCCAGCCGAACCACAGCCAGCCGTTGCTGCCGAGGGCCACGGAATACGCGGCTACGGCCACCAGAGCGGCGAAGGTCGTGACGGCCATCGCCTTAACGGATCCGGTCATGCCCCATGGTGGCGCGCGAAGGCCGTCCCGCGCTACTGGCCACGCGCTTGCAACGAGGCGAGATACGCGTTGTACGCCACGAGCTCCTGGTCGCCGTCGCGGTCGGCGGCCCGGTCGGAGCGCTTCGCGGCCCGCTGCTCGGAGTGGTACCACTGGTAGACGAGCGCGATCAGGACCAGCACCGAGGGGATCTCGCTGAAGGCCCAGGCGATGCCGCCGCCCCACTGCTGGTCGAGGAGCGGGTCGATGCCGAGGGAGGCCGGCGGGTTCGCGTACGTCTTGATCATCGGCTCGCTCGCCATCATCAGGGCGATCCCGAAGAAGGCGTGGAAGGGCATGCCGGCGAAGAGCTCCAGCATCCGCATCACGTAGCCGGGCCGGTGCGGGCCCGGGTCGACGCCCATGATCGGCCAGAAGAAGACCAGGCCGACGGCGAGGAAGTGCAGCATCATCGCGATGTGCCCGGTCCGGCTCTCCATGAGGAAGTCGAAGAGCGGGGTGAAGTACAGGCCGTAGAGGCTGGCGATGAACATGGGGATGGTGAACGCCGGATGGGTGACCACCCGCATGTAGCGGCTGTGCAGCAGCATGAGCAGCAGCTCGCGCGGCCCCTTGCTGCCGCGGGGGGCGGGCGGCAGCGCGCGCAGCGCGAGGGTCATCGGGGCGCCGAGCAGCAGCAGGATCGGGGTGATCATGCTGATCACCATGTGCTGGACCATGTGCACGCTGAACATGACCATGCCGTAGTCGTTCAGCTTGGTGCACATCACCAGGATCACGGTCAGCACGCCGAGGGTGAACGCGACGGTCCGGCCCAGCGGCCACGAGTCCCCGCGCCGGCGCAGGCGCAGCACGCCCCACGCGTACAGGGCGAGCCCCAGCAGCGAGCCGAACAGGAAGAACGCGTCGAACGAGAACTCCAGCCCGCGCCCGAGAGTGAACGGCGGCAGGTCCATGTTCATGTCCATGCCGTGCCCGTTGTGGTCCATCTGTTCACTCCCTTGACTGTGGCGCCCCACCACAGTAGTGCCGCCCCCGTGCGCTCCTGCGCGCGGGGGCGGCGGTAACGGGCATACGGTCACAGAACCGTCTGGGCCTCGGCGTACCGCTCGGCCGGAACCGTCTTCAGGGTCGAGGTGGCCTCGGCCAGCGGCACCATCACGATGTCCGTGCCGCGCAGGGCGGTCAGCATGCCGAACTCGCCGCGGTGCGCGGCCTCCACGGCGTGCCAGCCGAAGCGGGTGGCCAGGACGCGGTCGTACGCGGTGGGCGTGCCGCCGCGCTGGACGTGGCCCAGGATCACCGGACGGGCCTCCTTGCCCAGCCGGTGTTCCAGCTCCACGGCGAGCCGGTTGCCGATGCCGGCGAACCGCTCGTGCCCGTAGATGTCGGTGCCGCCCTCCTCGAGGGCCATAGAGCCGCCCGGGGCGGGCTTGGCGCCCTCGGCGACCACGACGATGGCGAAGCGCTTGCCCGCGGAGAAGCGCTCGCCGACGATCGCGGTCAGCTCCTCGATGTCGAAGGGGCGCTCCGGCACGACGATCGCGTGCGCGCCGGCCGCCATGCCGGAGTGCAGGGCGATCCAACCGGTGTGGCGGCCCATGACCTCCACCACCATCACGCGCTGGTGGGACTCGGCGGTGGTCTTCAGCCGGTCCAGCGCCTCGGTGGCGACGCCGACCGCGGTGTCGAAGCCGAAGGTGACGTCGGTGGAGGGGATGTCGTTGTCGATGGTCTTGGGGACCCCGACGATCGGCAGGCCCGCCTCGGCGAGCAGGTGCGCCGCCTTCAGGGTGCCCTCGCCGCCGATCGGGATGATCGCGTCGAGGCCGAGGTCGGCGACGTGGCCGCGGGCCCGCTCCACGCCGTCGCGCAGGTGCGCGGGCTGGACCCGGGAGGAGCCGAGGATGGTGCCGCCGCGGGCGAGGATGCCGCCCACCGCGTCGAGGTCGAGCTTGCGGTAGTCCGCCTCCAGCAGACCCTTCCAGCCGTCGAGGAAGCCGATCACCTCGTCGCCGTGGTCGACGACGGCGCGGTGTACGACGGAGCGGATGACGGCATTCAGACCGGGGCAGTCGCCACCGGAGGTGAGCACACCTATGCGCATGGCAGGAAGAGACCTTTGCAACGTGGGCCGACGACCGGACCACGTCGTCCGGTGGGAACTAAACGTCACCCTACAAGCGGAAGCCGGGTTGGCTGAACCATCCTCCACATGCTGGTCCCGGCCGTGGTGCGAACGCACGTCGGCCCGGCTCCCACCTGGGGGAGCCGGGCCGACGGCGAGGTGCCGCAATGCCGCCGCGGGGGCTAGGCCGGCTGCGTGGCGGCCGAAATGCGCTCGGTGCGCAGCGCCTCGTACCAGCGGTCGTCGAGACCCGGCAGCGCGTTGACGTCGAGGGCCAGCTTCAGCAGCAGGTCCGCGACGAGCGGGTTGCGGGCCAGCACGGGGCCGTGCATGTAGGTGCCGAACACCGTGTCGTTGTACGCGCCCTCGGTACCGTCGCCGGTGCCGTTGCCGCGGCCCATGCTCAGCCGGGCGAACGGCCGCGCCGTGGGCCCGAGGTGCGTGACGCCCTGGTGGTTCTCGAAGCCCGTCAGCTGGGGCAGGCCCAGCCGCGGGTCGATGTCGGCGAGGACGTCGCCGACGCACCGCTCGCCCTCGCCGCGCACGCTCACCACGTCCAGCAGGCCGAGTCCCTCCTGGCGCTGGCCGACGTCGTTGACGAACTCCTTGCCGAGGATCTGGTACCCGGCGCAGACGGAGAAGACGATCGCCCCGTTGGAGACGGCCCGCTCCAGACCGCCGTCGCGCACCAGGCGCTCGGCGGCCAGCCGCTGCGGACGGTCCTCACCGCCGCCGATCAGGTAGATGTCGCCCGAGGTGGGGATCGGCTGGTCGCTGCGGACGTCCACGCGCTGCACGTCGAGGCCGCGCTGGCGCGCCCGGCGCTCCACCACGAGGGCGTTGCCCTGGTCTCCGTACGTGCTCAGCAGGTCGGGGTAGATCCACACCAGACGCAGGCTGTTGTCGCTCATGCTCGTGTCCTTATGGGTACTAGTTGCCGACGCGGCGGCGCACGTCTTGGAAGGCGGTGTAGTTGGCGATCAGCTCGATCTGACCGGGCGGAGCCAGCTGCACGGCCTCGTCGAGGGTCTCGCACACGCGGAAGTCCAGTCCCGCGACCTCCAGGCGGACCGCGAGGTCCAGCTTCCGGTCGCCGATCACGAAGATCGGGTGGCCGGCCAGGCGCGTGTAGTCCACGTCCCACAGCCAGGAGGTGTCGGTGCCGTCCGCGCCGCGGGCGTTCACCGAGAGGACCACCGGGGTCGGCGGCGGGTCGATCAGCGAGAACGTCTCCAGCCAGCCGGCCGGGTTCTTCGCCAGCAGCAGCCGCACCTCGCGGCCCAGGAAGTTCACCACGTCGTAGCGGCCGGCGACGGCCTGCACCTGGTACATCCGCTCCAGGGCGACCTGCGGCGGCACGCCGAAGACGGCGGCCACGGCGGCCGAGGTGGCGGCGTTCGCCTTGTTGGCGCGGCCGGGCAGCTGGAGGTGGATCGGCCAGGCCGAGCCGTGCGGGTCCAGGACGTGGTCGCCGGAGAGCACCCAGCTGGGCGTCGGACGGCGGAAGCCGCACTCGCCGCAGAACCAGTCGTCGCCCGGGCGCTGCATCACACCGCCGCAGGAGGGGCACGACCAGGCGTCGTCCTTCCACTCCTGGCCGGCCGCGACCCACACCACGTTCTGCGACGAGGACGCGGACCACACGATCAGCGGGTCGTCGCAGTTCGCGACGATGACGGCCTTGGAGCCCGACAGGCCCTCGCGCCACTTCTCCGCGAGCATGCGGGTCTCGGCGGCGCGGTCCAGCTGGTCGCGGGAGAGGTTGAGCAGGGCGATCACCTTGGGGGTGACGTCCCGGGCCACTCCGGCCAGGTACTTCTCGTCGACCTCGATGACGCCGTACTTGGCGTCCGAGCCGCCGGCGAGCGCCGAGGTGATGCCGGCCGGCATGTTCGCGCCCAGTGCGTTGGAGACGACCGGGCCGCTGGCCCGCAGGGCCTCCGCGATCAGCCGGGTCGTCGTGGTCTTGCCGTTCGTCGCGGAGACGAGGACGACGTCGAGATGTTGCGCGAGCGCTCCGAGGAGATCGGGGTCGAGCCTGAGCGCGACCTTGCCCCCGATCACCGATCCGCTTCCGCGTCCCGCGGCCCGCGACACCGCCGCCGCGGCCTTGCCCGCCGTCACGGCCAGCTTGGCCCGCGGCGAAAGCGGCTCCGTGTTGCCTGCCATCGTCCCTTGTCCTCCTTGCGTCGGTCGGCCCCAGCCTATCCAGTCCATGCCCGAGCCTTGACCGCGGCGCCCCCGGGACGCGGCGGATCTCCTCATATATTCGCCCGTCGTACCCTTACGGCCATGCGACAGCGCCCCATCCCCGGTACCACCGGACTCGTACGCACCATGAGCCTGCTGGGCGATCCGGTGCTCCACTCCGCCTGCGCGGAGGTCACCGCGTTCGGCCCCGTCCTCGACCGGCTGGTCGAGGACATGTTCGCCACGATGTACGCCGCCGAGGGGGTCGGCCTCGCCGCGAACCAGATCGGCGTCGGGCAGCGGGTGTTCGTGTACGACTGCCCCGACGACGAGGACGTGCGGCACGTCGGGCACGTCGTCAACCCCCGTCTGGTGGCGGCCGACGGGGAGGAGTTCACCGGCCCCGAGGGCTGTCTGTCGCTGCCCGGCCTGGAGGCGGGTACGGCCCGCTTCGACCGGGCGGTCGTCGAAGGGGTCACCACCGACGGGGCGCCGGTGCGGATCGAGGGAACCGGGTTCTTCGCCCGGTGCCTGCAGCACGAGTGCGATCACCTGGACGGCACGGTGTACGCGGACCGGGTCACGGGGCTGCGGGCCCGGCGCCTGCGGCGGGCCATCCGGAAGGCGCCCTGGGGCGCGGGGGCTTCGGAGGGCTGAGCCCGGCCGCGCCGGGAACCGGGCCGCGCCGGGAACCGGGCCGGGCCGCGCCGGCGCCCGGCCCGGACCCCGCGCCCTCACACGCCGCCGGGGGCGGCTCCGGTCAGAAGCCCGGCCCGTCCGCGCGGTTGCCCGCGGTCGCCAGGCGGCCCCACAGCAGGTCGGTGAGGCCCGCGACCAGTTCGGCGCGGTCGCACGGGCGCTCGCCGAGCCACCAGTCGCCGGCGGCGTGCATCATGCCGACGATGCCGTGTCCCCAGATCCGCGCGAGGCGTTCCCCGTCGGGGCCGAGGTCCACGCGCTCGCCGACGACCTGGGCCAGTTCCTCGCCCAGCCGGCGCAGCAGCGGAGCCGAGTGCAGGCCGACGTCGAAGCCGCGCTCGGCGGCCTGCGAGTCCTCGGCCGGGTGCATCAGGAACCGGTACACCTGGGGGCGGGCCTCGATGGCCGCGAGATAGGTGTCCAGGGTGGCCTCCACCCTGCGACGGCGCTCCGCCGGGGCGTCGAGCGCGGCCCGCAGCGAGTCGAGGAGGGCGTCGGTGTGGCGGACGGCGAGCGCCTGGTAGAGGCCGGCCTTGTCGCCGAAGTGGCGGTAGAGGATGGGCTTGGTGATGCCGGCCTCCGCCGCGATGGCGTTCATGGAGGCTTGGGGGCCGTCTCTGAGCACGACCCGGTCGGCGGCCTCGAGCAGCTCGCGCCGCCGCCGCTCGGCCGCCCCGGGCTCGCCTGCGTGCTGCGTGGTCTCCATGGTGTTTCTCTCCCCGCCCTTGCGATGTGCGTGACGCCCACGCAACGTAACACCCCGCACACCCCGTTGATCGACGCGGCGGCCGCCGCTGTCCTGGGCGGGAACCGGATCGGCTCTGCTTGACAGTGCTTACCAGCCGGTAACAGACTGTGGCGATCGTATGGGTTACCGCTAGTAACCCACGCCTGGGCGAGAACAGACAGCTGGAGGGGACATGGCGGAGTTCACCATGGAGCTCAACGACGACCAGATTCAGGTGCGCGACTGGATCCACGGCTTCGCGGCCGACGTGATCCGGCCGGCGGCCGCGGAGTGGGACGAGCGCGAAGAGACTCCCTGGCCCGTCATCCAGGAGGCCGCCAAGGTCGGCATCTACTCGGTGGACTTCTACGCCCAGCAGTTCTTCGACCCCACCGGCCTCGGCATCCCGATGGCGATGGAGGAGCTCTTCTGGGGCGACGCGGGCATCGCGCTGTCCATCGTCGGCACCGGGCTCGCCGCCATCGGCGTCGTCGCCAACGGCACCGAGGAGCAGATCGGCACCTGGATACCCCAGATGTACGGCGACGCGAACGACGTGAAGGTCGCCGCCTTCTGCTCCTCCGAGCCGGACGCCGGCTCCGACGTCGGCGCCATGCGCACCCGCGCCGTGTACGACCAGGCCAAGGACGAGTGGGTGCTCAACGGCACCAAGACCTGGGCGACCAACGGCGGCATCGCCAACGTGCACATCGTCGTCGCCGTCGTCGACGCGGAGCTCGGCACCAAGGGGCACGCCTCCTTCATCGTGCCGCCGAACACGCCCGGGCTGTCCCAGGGGCAGAAGTTCAAGAAGCACGGGATCCGCGCCTCGCACACCGCCGAGGTGGTCCTGGAGGACGTACGCGTGCCCGGCTCCTGCCTGCTCGGCGGCAAGGAGAAGCTGGACGAGCGCCTCGCGCGGGCCCGTGAGCGGGCGCGCAGCGGCGGCGGCGAGCGCGTGAAGAACGCGGCCATGGCCACCTTCGAAGCCTCCCGGCCCGCGGTCGGGGCCATGGCGGTGGGCACCGCGCGCGCGGCGTACGAGGTGGCCCTGGACTACGCCAAGACCCGTACGCAGTTCGGCCGTCCGATCATCGACAACCAGGGCGTGGCCTTCCAGCTCGCCGACATGCGGACCCGGATCGACGCGGCCCGGCTGCTGGTCTGGCGGGCCTCGTGGATGGCGGTCGCGGGCCGGCCCTTCACCTCGGCGGAGGGCTCGATGTCGAAGCTCTTCGCGAGCGAGACGGCCAAGAAGGTCACCGCCCAGGCCGTCCAGATCCTCGGCGGCAACGGCTTCACCCGGGAGTACCCGGTGGAGCGGATGCACCGCGACAGCGCGATCTACACCATCTTCGAGGGGACGAGCGAGATCCAGCGGCTGGTGATCGCCCGCACGATCTCGGACATGCCGATCCGCTAGCCGCGTCGTCCCGGGGGGGGTGGGGGGGCCCCGGCGGCCCCCCCCGCGCGCCCGGGCGGGCCGCCCCCACGGCGGGCTGGCTGCCGGGGGACCCGGTGGACGCGGCCGAC
>NZ_JBEOXU010000173.1:0-11214 GCF_040296725.1 Streptomyces sp. NPDC002044 | reverse complement strand
GGTGAGCCGGCCCGACGACGAGAGCGGCGTGTCAGGAGCAGCGAAAGCGTGGTGGGGACGGGGAGGGGAGAGCCGCGGGGAGGCCGGCGGCGGGGCGCTGCTGGTGCTCGGCCTGGCCACCCCGGCCGCCGGTGCCGCGGCGGCCGGGGCCATGGCGGGGGCGGTGTCGGTGCACGCCCCGGCCGGGTTCTTCGCCCAGGACGGCGGGTTCGAGTACCCGGCGTTCCTCGGGTTCACGGCGGCCGCCATCGGCCTCGCCGGCGCGGGCCGGTACTCCGTCGACCACGCCACCGGGCACGCCTTCGACCGGTCCTGGATGCTCGCGCTGGCCTTCACCGGCAGCGCGCTGGCGGCCGCCGCGGTGGTCACCAAGCGCGCGCGGTCCCAGTCCGGGCCCGAGGGGGCGGACCCCGGGCCGGGGCACTGACCGTCCGGAGCCGGAAGCCGCCGCTCAGGCCGCGGCGCCCGCTTCCCGCTTCAGGCGCCGTGCGAGGCGGTCACGATCGCTGTAGAGGTCGGACCCGGTCGGGACCAGCACCCCGTTGATCTCCATGGCCGGTGTGCCCCGGACGGGAGAGCCGTCGAGCGCGGCGCCGGAGGACTCGACGAACCCCTGGTGCGCGGTGTCCCGTACCGCCGCGTCGAAGACCGGGCCGCGCAGGCCGTCGACCAGGCCGGCCAGGGTCAGCAGCCCTTCCCGCGTGATGCCACCGCGCCCGCGCACCTTGTCGTGGTGGCGGTAGAGGCGGTGGTGGTACTCGTCGAACCTGCCCTGGTCCAGGGCGGCACGCAGCGCGTTGACGGCGAGCCTGGACCCGGGGCCGAGGAAGGATCCCAGCGTGAACTGGAGCTGCAGCCCACCGTTGCGGACCGCGCGCTTGAGGTAGGGCCCGGTGCCCTCCGTCTCGAACTCGGCGCAGGCCGGGCAGCTCGGGTCCTCGTACAGCCGCACGGTCAGGGCGGCGCGGGGGTCGCCGAGCACGATGGTGGTGCCGTCGGAGGACAGTGACTCCGCGGCCGGGGGCAGTCGGCCGCCGCCGGACGACACGCCCAGCGGACCGGTGTCGGCCTCCGGTTCGCCACACGCGCTGACGGCCGACGCCACCGTGAGCGCCGCGGCGGCGGCCAGGAAGCCGCGTCTGGATCTGACCTGCATGGATGTACCCTCCCCTGGATCAACAAGGGGAGAGGCTACGTGGTCGGCCGGCGCCCCGGCCGCGCTCCCGGGCCGTGATCCGCTACGGGGCGACCGGGAGCTGCCGCTTGTGCTCGGTGAGGCGGTAGCGGCGGACGATCGTGTCGAAGGCCCGCTCGCCGATCGGCTTGCCCTCCAGGAAGTCGTCGATGTCGTCGTACGTGACACCGAGCGCGTCCTCGTCGGCCTTGCCCGGGGCGAGGGTCTCCAGGTCCGCCGTGGGGACCTTCCACACCAGCTCCGCCGGCGCGCCCAGTGCGTCGGCGACGGCACGCACCCGGCGCTTGGTCAGTCCGGTCAGCGGGACCAGGTCGGCCGCCCCGTCGCCGAACTTCGTGAAGAAGCCGGAGACGGCCTCGGCCGCGTGATCGGTGCCGACGACCAGGCCGTCGTGCGCGCCGGCCACCGCGTACTGGGCGATCATGCGCTGGCGGGCCTTGATGTTGCCCTGGACGAAGTCCTGGTGCGCGGCGTCACGGAAGGCGGTGCCGCCGGCCAGGGAGGCGTCCAGGGCGGCGTCGCTCGCGGGCTTCACGTCGACCGTCAGCACCCGGTCGGCCTCGATGAAGCCGAGGGCCAGCTGGGCGTCCTTCTCGTCGGCCTGCACGCCGTAGGGCAGCCGCATGGCGTAGAAGGTCGCGTCGTGGCCGGCCGCGCGGGCCCGCTCCACGGCGAGCTGGCAGAGCCGTCCGGCGGTGGTGGAGTCCACACCGCCACTGATCCCGAGCACCAGGGAGCGCAGGCCGGTGGAGGTCAGCCGCTCGGCCAGGAAGGCCGTCCGGCGCTCGATCTCGCGCGCGGCGTCGAAGGTCTGCGCCACCTGGAGTTCCCGGGCGATCTCCTGCTGCAGGGCGGTGGATGCCGGCCGGCTCACGGCTGCTCCTCGTGGTCGTTCGTCGATGGTGCGTGGTGCGCTGTCGCGTCGACCCTAGTCGAAGCCGCCGGCCGGGGGCGGGCGGGTCCGCTGCCGCCCGCCCGCCCCCGGCCCCCCTGTGCCCGTCCGCTCCGCGTACGTCGTGCCCCCCGTCGCGCGTGCCGCCTCAGGCTCCGGCCGCGATCAGCGAGGCGGCCAGCCGCATCCGTTCGTCGAGCTGCTTCCTCGCCCGGTCCAGCGTCTCGGCGTTCCGCTCGATCAGCTGCCTCTGGTAGGCGCTCTCGACCGTGTACCAGGTGCCCACCAGGTTGGTCCGCTGCTTGCAGGCCACGTCCTGCTTGGCGGTGGCGATGGCCCGGGCGCCGCTCAGGTTGGTGTCGTCGACGCCGGGCGGCGGGTCCATCGGGTTGTCCACGGTGTAGCCGTGCTCGGCCATGCACGCGCTCCACGCCGCGATGGCCTTGACGACCCGGCTGTCCTTGCGGGAGCGGGCGAACCCGTCGAAGCCGAAGGAGTGCGGGACCATGCCGTCCAGGGTGTCCGCGGTCGGCGCGTACAGCTTCAGGGCGCTCTCCCGCAGACAGCCGCCCGCCGGCACCTTCTGGCCGCCGACGACCGTGGTCGCCGCGTCCGACTTCTCCGCCTCGTCCTGGCTCATCGGCACCGGCTTCGACGGGTCCACCTCCAGCCCGTGCAGCACCAGTTGCTCGTTGGGGCCGAGGGGTTGTCCCGGCGGCTTCGACGCGCCGGCCGTCTCGGGGTTCTCGTACCCGAGCCGGGCGGCCTCGGCCGCGTCGGAGAGGCCGTACCGGCGGCCCTCGCCGTGCTTCTCCGCCGACGCGGCCTTGCGCCGCAGCTGGTAGCGGAAGCCGTAGCGCCGCATGCACTGGTCGACGAGTACGTCCTGCGCCTCGTCGAGCATGCCGAGCTGCCGGGCGTCCGGTACGTACGGGGCCAACGGGAAGGCGAGGGAACGGGTTTCGAGCAGCGCGGGTACCGCGCCGATCGCGGGTTCGGGCGGGGCGTCGTCGGCGTCCGACGCGGAGCATCCGGTCAGCAGGAGCGTCAGCGCGACCGCGGAGGCGGTCAGTACGAGAGGTGCGGGGCGCGGCGGGAACATGGGGCTCCGATGCGGGGACGGCCGGACACGGGCGCGGCCGCTCCGGCCGGCGCATGCGGACGGAGCGCCCGACGTCCGTGCGGGGACTCGGGGAACGCGCCTGGGCGGGGCCGGGGGTGTCGTCGAGGTCGTTCCGTACGCCCGCGGGGCGGGCCGTGCGTGCCAGGCGCCGCACGGCGGGAACGAGTGCGACGACACCTCCTAGTTGAAGTAGGCGGACGATATCGAGTTGGTGAAGGTCGCGTTCGTGTTGCCCCGGGCGCCGGCGGCGATGGTGGCGCCGTAGCCGCTGCCCTTCCAGTCCGTGTGGATGTTCCACGAGTAGACGTCCCGGTTCGAGTAGGACTCCGTCCAGTCGTTCGTCAGCTGGTAGGCGCAGCTCTGCGAACCCTTGAAGAAGTCGTCCGCGAAGTTGCTGTCCGAGACGTTGAGGTCCAGGACCGAGTTCTGCTGGTTGGTGTAGCAGAACAGGCCGAACTCCCCACTGGTGAGCCAGCCGTCCTTGTCGGCGGCCGAGGCGGAACCGGCGCCGGCGCCGAAGGTGGCGAGGAGGAGGCCGGCGGCCGCGACGGTGCGCAGGGAACTGCGGAGCTTCATCAGTCATGCCTTTCGGTCGAACTGTCACGATGTCGACGGGCGGAACGTCCGGCCGCCGTTGGCCGGGATCTGACCGCTAAGAAGTGGATCACGCCGGCACCGGACCCGCAACTGTCCCTGAGCCCAGGGGTATTGATTCGGCCGGACCCGCCCCGGCGGTGCCGGGGCGTCAGGAGGGCGCGGGGCCGCCCGTACCGGCGTGGCGGCCCCAGGCGGTGATCATTCCGGGTGACAGTCCGGCGCAGTCCGGCGAGTCGAGGTACCGGACCGCCTCGTCGATCGCCGCGCCGTCCACCAGGCCCGTCGAGGTCATCGCCGTGGCCGCGCGCTCCCAGGTCTGCGCCCAGAACCGGCTGATGGGGCTGCCAGGGGTGAGGGGCGGTACGTGGATCTCCGCGGCCACCGAGCCGAGCCCCGCGGTGCGCAGCAGTTGCGGGTACCGGGGGGTCCAGGAGACGTCGGTGCCGATCGTCTCGCGCAGGCCCCGCCACATCGCCCCCATGGCCCGGGTGTACGGGGTCTCGGGCGCGATGGCGCTGGTCAGGTCGATGGCGTCACTGAGGACGAGCACTCCGCCGGGCAGCAGGAGCTCGCTGAAGGAGTTGATCAGGTGCTGCCGGGCGGGCAGGTGCATCAGGACGAAGCGGGCGTGGACCAGGTGGAACCGGCCGGGATCGAACCCGGGGTCGCAGACGTCCGCCTCCAGGGTGCCGAGCCCCGGCAGAGGGCGCGAGGCGAGGAAGCGGACGTCGCGGTCGACGGCCAGCACGCTCGCGACGCCCGCTTCGCGCAGCAGCCGCCGGGCGACGCTCCCGGTTCCCGCTCCCAGCTCGAGGCAGGTCCACCCGGGGCCGGCGCCCAGGCCGCGCAGCCGGGCCAGCGTCACGTCGTCGTAGGCGAGCGCGCCGAGGTCGATCCGTTCGTCCTCCCCGGCCTGGCCGGGCGGGAACACCGCCGTGCCGTAGTGGCCGGGTACGGGTCGGTCGCGAACTCCCAGTCGAACAGGGTCGGGCCGGGGGCGGCCGGCCGGCTGAGGCGTCCGGGCCACCAGGCCCGGGGGCCGATGTCCAGCACCAGCGCGGGCACGAGGAGCGAGCGGACGAGCAGGGTGTCCATCAGCACCCCGAACGCGACGATGAACGCGATCTGCACGAGGAACGCGAGCGGGATCACGGCGAGGGCGGCGAAGGTGGCCGCGAGCACCACCCCGGCCGAGGTGATCACCCCGCCGGTGGCCGTGAGCCCGCGCGTCACCCCCTCGCGGACGCCGTGCCGCAGCGACTCCTCGCGGACCCTCGACATGAGGAAGATGTTGTAGTCGACGCCCAGCGCCACCAGGAAGACGAACCCGTACAGCGGGACGGAGGAGTCGGTACCCGTGAAGCCGAAGACGTACCGGAACACCAGGGCCGAAACCCCCAGCGTGGCGAAGAAGTTCAGGGCGACCGTGGCGACCAGCAGCAGGGGCATCACCAGCGAGCGCAGCAGCCCGATCAGGATCACCAGGATGACGGCCAGGACCACCGGGACGATGAGCGCGCGGTCCCGTTCGGCGGTCCGCTGCGTGTCATAGGACTGCGCGGTGTAGCCGCCCACGAGGGCGCCGGCGTCCGGCACCGCGTGCACGGCCTGGCGCAGCCGCGCCACCGTCGCCTTCGCCGCCTCGGTGTCCGGCGGATCCTCCAGCGTGGCGTCGACGCGGACCCGCCCGTCCGCGATCACCGGCGACTGCGGCCTCCCCGGCTCGGCCACCACGGAGGCCGAGGCGACTCCCTCGGTCTCCTCGACCGCCCGGCGGACCTCCGGCAGCCGGTCGGCGTCGGCGATCACGACGGCGGGATTTCCCGAACCGCCCGGGAAGTGCCGGCTCAACTCCCGCTGGCCGGCGACGGACGGAGCCTCGTTCACGAAGATCTCGTCGAGCGGCACGCCCCCGGAGTGGAGGGCCGGCGCGAAGGCCGAGCAGGCGAGCAGGCCCACGAGGACGACGGACCAGACCTTGCGCGGGGCACGGTCGACGAGCGCGGCGGTCCGTTCCCAGATCCCCCGCCCGCCGGCCTCCCGCCGGACGCGCGCGGGCCAGTACGCCCGGCGGCCCAGCAGCACGAGGGCGCAGGGAAGGAAGGTGAGCGTGGTCAGTACCGCGCACACGATGCCGATCGCACCGACCGGGCCGAGCGCCCGGTTGTTGGTCAAGTCACTGAGGAACAAGGCGAGAAGGCCCAGCGCGACCGTGCCCGCACTGGCCACGATCGGCCCGGCCGACTGGCGCAGGGCGGCGCGCATCGCGGTGAAGCGGTCGTCCTCGTGCTGGAGTTCCTCGCGAAAGCGCGCCGTCAGCAGCAGGGCGTAGTCCGTGGCCGCGCCGATCACCAGGATCGAGAGGATCCCCTGGACCTGGCCGTCCACGCGCACCAGCCCCCGGTCCGCCAGCGCGTAGACGACGGCGCACGCCGTGCCCAGCGCGAACACCGCCCCGATGATGATCAGCAGGGGGAGCAGCAGGCTGCGGTAGACGAGCAGCAGGATGACCAGGACGGTGAGCAGCGCCACGCCGAGCAGCAGGCCGTCGATGCCGGCGAAGGCGTCCGACAGGTCGGCCTGCGTGGCGGCGGGGCCCGTCAGCTGGACCGTCGTCCCGCCGACCGCGGAGGCGGCGGAACGGATCTCGCCCAGCGCCGACGGCAGTTCGTCGCCGAGGTCGGGGCGCAGCGGGAGCACGGCCCGCAACGCCCTGCCGTCCTCGGACGCGGCGACGGGGGACGGCGGCCCCGCGAAGGCGGGCCGGCCGTCGAGCCGGGCGAGGGCCGCGGTCGCGGCCGCCGTCTGTTCGGGGGTGACGGACGCGGACCCGTCGCGGGTCCAGACGACGACGGCCGGCAGGGCCTCCTGCTGCCGGAAGGCGGCCTGGGCCCGGACGACCTTCGTGGACTCGGCGCTCCGGGGGAGGAAGGCGGCCTGGTCGTTGGTGGCGACCTCGCCGAGCTTGCCGGCGTACGGGCCCAGCGTGCCTCCGATGCCCAGCCACGCCACGAGGAGGAGGGCGGGCACGAGCCATCGGGCCAGTCGGGGAGAGGGGGACATGATGCTCCTGGGGCAGGGTTCTCTCGATAGCCACTTATCTTGATGGTCAAGATATATGGCTGTGAGGATAGCCCCTCACCCGGCACGGTTACCCTTCCCTGTGATCTCCGCCCGACGCGCCCTCGTTCCCCTGTCCTCGGCCACGGAGCTGTCCCGCGTCGAGGACGGCCTGAGCCTGCCCTTCCTCCTCTGGGCCCCGGGCCCCGGCTGGCTGATGCTCTCCTCGGCCGTCCTCGGCGGAGGCTGGGGCGAGCGGCACTGGGTGATGAACGCGCAGGTCCCCCCGGGGTACCGGCGCCACGACCCGGACCGGCACCTGGGGGAGCTGGCCCGTGGCGCGCGGCTCGGCGGTCCCGGCGCCGCCTTCATGACCGCGGCCCGGGTCGCCGCCCACGGGTACGCCCACGACGGCGAGGCCGAGGCCCTGGTGACGGCCGGGGTGGGCGTGCACGGCTGGGCCGCCTCGCCGGACCCTGGCGACGACCTGCCGTCCCCGGCGGGCACCATCAACATCATCGGCGCCCTGCCCGTGCCCCTGTCGCCCGCCGCGTACGTCAACGCGGTGACGACCGCGACCGAGGCGAAGGCACAGGCGCTGCGGGACGCCGGAGTCGACGGATCCGGCACACCCACCGACGCGGTATGCGTCGCCGCCCCGCAGCCGCTGCCCGGGCGGACCGGCGAAGCCTTCACGGGCCCCCGCTCGACGTGGGGCGCCCGCCTCGCCCGGGCCGTCCACCGGGCCACCTACGACGCCTGCCTGCGGGACCTGCGGGACCGGGGAGTGCCGGGGCCCGGCCTCGCCGCGAGCGAGGTGATCCGGCGCGGCCGTTGAGCGGGGTGACCGGGCCCGGACGTGGAACAAGGCGGTCAGGCACGGACGTTGAGCAGCGACAGCGGGCCGGAAGTGGGCCGGGGAGAGCCGGCTTCGGGTTCGAGGGTCAGGCCGACGGCGAGGGCCTGACCGGTGTCGCCGCGCAGCAGCACCGCGCCGTCGCGTCGCATCGAGCCCGCCGGACGCATGGTGCCGTGGTCGTCGAACCACAGCTGGTAGACCTTCCCGGCGGGTGCGGGAGGGAGGCCCGAGGCCACGAACACGGCCCGGTTCAGCAGCGCCGAGGTCACCACGGAGACGGTCGCGCCCCCGCGGGTGCGCCCGTGCACGGTCCGCGCGTCGGGCGCGGCCATGACGGCGGACAGTTCCCGTACCTGCCAGTCGGAGAGCACCGCCCGGGGCCGCGCCTGGGCGATCCGCTGGTGCTGCCACACGGCGGCGGAACCGAAGGCGGCCGCGGCGACACAGGCGGCCAGGACCACGGGCCCCGCCCGGCGGCCCAGGAGCGCGAGCGGTCCGACGGCACGCTCGGGGCGCGCGGGCGGGGGCGACTGGCGGACGGAGCCGATGCCGCGCAGGACCGCCCGCCGTACGGACGCGGGCGGGGACAGGCCCACCGCCGACGCGAGAGCGGCCGACGTCGCCCTGAAACCGGCCACCTCCAGCGCGCATGCCGCGCACCGCTCCACGTGGGAGGCGAAGGCGCGCCGCTCCTCACCGCCGAGCGCGTCGAGGGCGTAGGCACCGGTGAGGGCGTGTGGATCTTCTTCGTGTTTCATCTGGTCACCCCATGCGGTCGCGCGGCGGGACGGGGCCGCCGCACAGGTCGGGTCTCCTGCCTTCCGGGAGCGGGCCCGCTCCGTCGCACGCCCCGCGTCCGCCCCGGTGCCGTCGACGGACAGGGCGGCAGCGCCGTGGCCGGTCCACGGCGTGACGGGCGCTCGACCCGGCAGTGTGACCGGCCCCCTGGTAGTGCGGCGGCCGGCCGTGGACCCGTCCGTCGCCTGCACGGTCTTCGGAACGGCGGCCGATGAGGATTGGCCGCGCCCATGGCTGCGCCCGTACGGCCGAACGCCCCGGCCGAACGCCCGGCTCGACGAACGGCCGGCGGCGGTGGGAGCAGACGCCCGCCCCGAAGGGCGGCCGCCCGCGGCGCCCCTGCCGGCGCGCCGGTACGTCAAGGAAGCGGCCGATCTTCGGCTCATCGAAGGTGGGACCAATCCGCCGGACGTGGCGGCGCGAATGCAGGGTGTGAGCAACTTCCGCACGACCTTCGTCCGCGGCCTCAAGGGCGCCGCGGCCGGCCTGCTGGCCGGTTACACCGCCCTGGCGGTCGCCGAACTCGTCGCCTCCCTGGCACGGCCCGAGGCCGGACCGGTGACCGTCGTCGGCGGCGCGGCGATCGACCGCACGCCCGCCGCGGTGAAGGACTTCGCGATCCGCACCTTCGGCGAGAACGACAAGCTCGTCCTCCAGCTCGGCATCCTGGCCACCCTCGGCCTCCTCGCCGTCGCGCTGGGCCTGCTCTCCCTGCGGTACCGGCGCACCGGCGCCGCCGGTGTGCTCCTGTTCGGCGTCATCGGCGCGGTGGCCGCGCTGACCCGGCCCGACACCCAGGGACCCGTGGACGCCCTGCCCTCCCTCGTCGGCGCGCTCGCGGGCGCGGCGATCCTCTACCTCCTGGCCGGCCGGATCGTTTCCGCCGCCGGACCGGAACCCGTGGCAGGGCCGAAACCCGTGGCCGGACCGGAGACCACTGCCGGACCGGAGACCGCCGCCGGACCGGAGACCGTGGCCGCAGAGCGCCAAGGGCGCTGGTCGCGACGGGGGTTCCTGGCCGCGGCCTCGGTCACCGCCGTCGCCGCCACCGGCCTGGGGGCCCTGGGCCGCACGCTCTCCGGCCGTCGCGGCCAGGGGGCCGTGGCGTCCAGGGCAGGGCTGAAGCTTCCCGCACCGGCGTCGCCCGCCCCCGCCCTGCCGGCCGGCGTCCAGCTGAAGGCCCAGGGCATCAGCTCCTTCACCACGCCGAACAAGGACTTCTACCGCGTCGACACCGCCCTGGTCGTCCCCAAGGTCGACGCCGACACGTGGCGGCTGCGCATCCACGGCAAGGGAGTCGCCCGGCCGCGCACCTACACCCTCCAAGACCTGCTCGAACGTCCCCTGATCGAGCGCGACATCACTCTGACCTGCGTGTCCAACGAGGTCGGCGGCCCCTACATCGGCCACGCCCGCTGGCTCGGCGTCCGCCTCGCCGACCTGCTGCGCGAGTGCGGCGTCAAGCCGCCCTCGAAGGGCGGCCCCGCCGACCAGCTCGTCGCCCGCTCCGTCGACGGGATGGCGCTCGGCTCCCCGGTCGAGGACGTCATGGACGGCCGCGACGCGATCCTCGCCGTCGGCATGAACGGCGAACCGCTCCCCTTCGACCACGGCTTCCCCGTACGGATGCTCGTCCCCGGGCTCTACGGGTACGTGTCGGCCTGCAAGTGGATCAAGGACCTGGAGCTCACCACCTTCGACGCCTACGACGCCTACTGGGTCAAGCGCAAGTGGGCCCGCAAGGCGCCGATCAAGACGCAGGCCCGCATCGACACCCCCAAGCCCTTCGCCCGCCCGACCGCCGGCAGCGTCGTCGTCGCCGGCGTGGCCTGGGCCCAGCACCGCGGCATCGACCGCGTCGAGGTTCGGATCGACGACGGGCCCTGGCAGGACGCGGACCTCGCGCCGCAGGCCGGCATCGACACCTGGCGCCAGTGGTCCTACCCGTGGAAGGCCGCGGCCGGCGGCCACACCCTCACCGTCCGGGCCACCGACGGCACCGGCGCCGTACAGACCGAGGAACGTGCCCGGACCGTCCCCGACGGGGCCAGCGGCTGGCACAGCGTCTTCGTCACCGCCGGATAGCCCCGAAGCCGCGGGCCCCCGAAGCCGCGGGCCCCCGGCGGCCGGCCCCCCTGGCGGGCCGGCCCCTCAGAGCACACCACGTCCCCTTCCGAAGAATCACCCATGCCCCAGGAGAGGTTCACCATGTCCCACACCCTGCGCATCCGCCGTACCGCGCTCGCCGTCGCCGCGGCGGTCGTCCTGCCGTTCTCGCTCGCGGCCTGCTCGGACGCGGGCAAGGACACCGCCGCCGGCCCCACCGCCGACAAGAGCTCCGACTCCGCCGCCTCGGAGGCGGCCACCCCGGCCGCGCCGGCCGCGGACGGGCCGTTCGGCTCGGCCTGTGCCGGTGTGCCGGCGCAGGGCGCGGGTTCGTTCGACGGGATGGCCAAGGACCCGGTGGCGACGGCGGCTTCGAACAACCCGGCGCTGTCGACGCTGGTCGCCGCGGTGAAGCAGGCGGGTCTGGTCGACACCCTGAACAACGCCAAGGACATCACGGTGTTCGCGCCGACCAACGACGCCTTCGCCAAGATCCCGAAGGCCGACCTGGACAAGGTCCTGGCCGACAAGGCCACCCTGACGAAGATCCTCACCTACCACGTCGTGGGTGAGAAGCTGACCCC
>NZ_JBEOXU010000172.1:0-11444 GCF_040296725.1 Streptomyces sp. NPDC002044 | reverse complement strand
ATCTTCTGCGCGTCCTGGGTCACGAGCGTCCTCCGGTAGGGGTCGGTGTCGACTCCCGGCGACGGCGAACGCCGGGCTACCCCCCTCGCCTGGCCTCCAGCTCGATCGCGGCCTGGGCCTCGTACCCGGCGAGCTGGCAGACGCCCGCCAGGGCGGAGACGGCGTCGAAGAGGCGGCCCATGCTGGAGGTGGGCACGCAGTTCAGGTCGCGCTCCAACTGGGTTCCGAGCACCCGCAGTTCGTCGGGCGGGCAGGCCGCCGTGCAGGGCAGGTCGGCGCCCCAGGCGAGGCCGGCGGCACGCAGGTGGGCCAGGGCCATCCGGTACGGGCGGTGCACGGCGGCGTCGCCGCCCGGCAGGGGCACGTAGGCGAGGTGGGCGAAGCGGGTGTACCCGGCGTAGTCGGCGAGGAGGAACTCACCGCCCCAGACGGCGCCGTCGTCGCCGTAGCCGGTGCCGTCGAAGGCGACGCCGATGACCCGCCGGGTACCGTCCAGGCCGTGCTCGGCCATCGCGGACGCGACGTGGGCGTGGTGGTGCTGGACGCGGACCAGCGGCCGGCCGGCCGCCGCGCCCCGGGCCCACCGGCCGGAGCGGTAGCCGGGGTGCCGGTCGGCGGCGAGGAGCCCGGGGGTGACCCCGGTGATGGACTCCAGCTGCTGTTCGGCGCGCTCGAAGGCGTACTGGGTGGAGAGGTCGGCCATGTCGCCGATGTGGGCGGACAGCCAGGCCCGGCGCCCCTCGCCGAGACAGAACGTGTTCTTCAGGTCTCCCCCGGCGGCGAGGACCGCCGGCACCGGGAGCGGGAGGGCGACCGGGAGCGGGGCGAAGCCGCGGGAGCGCCGCAGGGTCAGCGGTTCGCCGTCGCAGACGCGCATCACGGAGTCGTCGCACGGCACGTGGATGGGGCGGTCGTGGGTGAGCCAGGCGTCGGCGAGGCCCACGAGCCGGTCCAGGGCCTCCGCGTCGTCGGTGACGATGGGCTCGCCGGAGAGGTTTCCGCTGGTCATGACGAGCAGGCGGGGGCCGGGCGGATCACCCGGCAGGCCGAGCAGCAGGTGGTGCACCGGGGTGTACGGGAGCATCACGCCGAGGTCGGGGCAGCGCGGGGCCACCTCCTCGGGCAGGGCTCCGGCGGAATCGGCCCGGCGGCGCAGCAGCACGATGGGCCGTACTCCCCCGGAGAGCAGCGCGCGCTCCGCGGGGCCGAGGTGGACGAGGTGTTCGACGTCGGCGGGGTCGCGGGCCATCAGCGCGAACGGCTTGTCGCCCCGGGCCTTGCGGCGGCGCAGCTCGGCCACCGCTCCGGCGTGCGCGGCGTCGCAGGCGAGGTGGTAGCCGCCGAGCCCCTTCACGGCGAGGACCGCCCCCGCGGACAGCAGGCGCCGCGCCTCGGCGACGGGGTCGGCGGTGGGCACCTCGCGGGGCGGGTGTCCGGCGAGGAGCCGCAGCCGGGGCCCGCAGGCCGGGCAGGCGACCGGTTGGGCGTGGAACCGGCGGTCGGCCGGGTCGGCGTACTCGCGGGCGCAGTCGGGGCACATCGGGAAGCGGGCCATGGTGGTGTGGGCGCGGTCGTACGGCAGCCCGGTGACGATGGTGAAGCGGGGCCCGCAGTGCGTGCAGGTGATGAAGGGGTGGCGGTGGCGCCGGTCGGCCGGGTCGGCCAGTTCGGCGAGGCAGTCGGCGCAGGTGGCCACGTCCGGGGAGACGAGCGTACGGGCGGGGCCGCCGGTCCGGGACGCGACGATGGCGAACCCGGCGCCGCCGGAGAGGGGGACCTCGCAGTGGTCGACGGAGTCCACCACGGCCAGCGGGGGCGCGTCGGCGGCGAGCCGGTCGCAGAACTCCGAAACGGCGCCCGCGGCGCCCTCGACCTCCGCGACCACGCCCTCGGGGGTGTTGGTGACATGGCCGGCGAGGCCGAGTCCGGTCGCGCGGGTGTACACGTAGGGCCGGAAGCCGACGCCCTGCACCACCCCCGTGACCGTGACCCGGCGCCGCTGCACCGCCTCCATCAGCGGGTCTGCACCACGGGGGCGTGCGTGCCGGTGTGACGGTGGTCGTGGTCATGACCGTCGCCGTGGTCATGAGCGTCGCCGTGGTCGTGCCCGTGCCCGTGACCCTCACCGTGGTCCGGTCCGTGGTCGCGGTCGTGATCGTGCCCGTGTGCCCCGTCCCGCTGCCGCTGCGCCATCACCGGCGCGTGCGGGGCGGCGCCCCCGGCGACGGCCAGGGCCCGGTCGAGCAGGGCGCCCGCCCCCGCGCCGCGGCGGGCCGAGGTGAACACCACCTCCACACCGGGGTTGACCTGTTGGACGTTGGCCAGGAAGGCCGCCTCGTCGAACTCGACGGCTTCCGCGATGTCGGTCTTCGTCACCACGACGAGGTGGGCGAGACCGAACGCGGTCGGGTACTTCAGCGGCTTGTCCTCGCCCTCGGTGACCGAGGCGAGCACCACGCGCAGGGTTTCCCCGAGGTCGTAGGAGGCCGGGCAGACCAGGTTGCCGACGTTCTCCACGAACAGCAGCCGGGTGTCCCCGGGCAGCCAGCCGTCCAGGTGGCGGCCCAGCATCCCGGCTTCCAGGTGGCAGAGCCCGTCGGTGAGGACCTGCTTGACCGGTACGCCCGAACGCGCCAGCCGCACCGCGTCGTTCTCGGTCGCGAGGTCCGCGGTCAGCGCGGCGGCGGGCACCCCGCGCTCACGGGCGAGCAGGAGTTCGCGTTCCAGGAGTTCGGTCTTGCCGCTGCCCGGGCTGGACAGCAGGTTGACGATCACGGTGCCGCGGGCGGCCAGTTCGGCGCGCAGGGTGTGCGCGGCCTCGTCGTTCTTGGCGAGCACCGCCTGTCGTAGATCGACCACTCGGCACATGGGTCAGGCCTCCTCGGGGATCGGTTCGCGGACGGGCGCGCGGGACGGCGCGCGGGACGGGCCGTCCTCCCAGTGCACGTCGGCGATCTGCAGCTCGCGGCCCGAGAGCAGTTCGACGGCCGACGCGCCGCCGCAGCCGGGGCAGCACAGTTCGGGGGGCATGCCGACGGGCCATTGCCTGTCGCAGGAGCCGCAGCGGGCCCGGGCGGCCACCGTCTCGGCGGTGAGCCGGGCGCCTTCGAGTACCGTTCCGGCACAGGCCAGCTCGAAGCAGAAGGCGAGTGCGTCGGGGACCACGCCCGCCAGTTCTCCGACCTGGAGACGGACCGCGGTGACGGCGGTCGCCCCGGCGGCCTGCGCCGCTTCTTCCACCTGGCCCACGACGGCCATGGCGATCGACATCTCGTGCATCGGACTCCGTCCTGCCGGGGCTCATTACACCGGCCGGGCGGTGGCGCGACCGGCGGGCACGCCGACACGGGGCGCGCCCCGTACGCCATTCGGACGCCGGGGCGCGCGCCGCGTCACATCCGGCGCATGCGCAGGTAGCGCCGGATGTCCGGGAGGAGCTGCGCCAGCACGGCGACGAGGGCGGCGGCCGTCGCGCCGCCGATGAGGGCCTGGGCCTTCTTCATGGGGTACTCCTCAGTTCGCGGCGGGGCCGGTCGTCTTCGTCCTCGGGGGACTGTGGCCGGAGCAGGTCCAGGAGCATGCGTACGGCCCGCGGCACCGCGGCGGCCACCGGGCCGCTGAGGCCGATGCCCTCCTCGGTGGTGGCCGGTTCGCACCCGACGACGAACGTCCGCCGGGGCGGGGTGGAGCCGGTGCCGGCGCACAGGGTGCCGAGCAGGGCGAGGACCGTGTCGGGTGACATGTGGTGGCCGTCGAGCACCGCGCCCCCGGGTTCGACCGGGGCCGCGCCGTCGGGCTCGATGAGGTACAGGGTGCCGGGGGCGCCGCCGCGGGCGGCGGCGTCGACGAGGACGAGTGTGTCGTAGCCGTCGAGGAGCTGGTAGGCGAGGTGGACGCCGCGGACGCCGAAGTCGGCCACTTCGACGCCGTCGGGCAGCGGATGCGCGGACAGGGCCCGCACGGTCTCCACGCCGAAGCCGTCGTCTCCGAGGAAGACGTTGCCGATGCCGGCGACCAGGGTCGGGCCGCTCACGCGTCCTCCAGGGGGGTGACCTCGTCGGGCTGGAAGTAGAGGAACCGGCCCTGTTCGCGGCGGATGTCCGCGCCGGGGTCGCCCTCGACGGTGACGGCCAGGTGCACTCCGCCGTCGACGTCGTGCAGGACGGCCTCGACGCGGGCGGCGCGGCCGTGGAGGAACAGGTCCTGGGCGTCGGTGCGCCGCGGGCCGGGGCGGAGCAACACCCGGCCGCCGACGCCCACCGGGGTGCCGTCGACCAGGGCGTGGTCGGGCACGGGGTCGACGGTGTCCGCGCCCGCGGGGTCCCACCACGGGGTGTCGGGCCGGAACACCGCGTCGGGGTCGCGGAGTCCACCGGCCCCGCCGGGTCCGCCGGGTTCGGGGAGGCCGAGGTCCACCAGGTCCAGGGCCGGGTCGGGTCCGGTGATCTCGCGGAGCGAGCGGACGGCCCCGTGCAGGCGTTCCAGCACCTCGGGCGGCATGGAGTCGGCCAGGTCGATCACGGCGGCCGCGCGGGCGTCCGTACCGCGGGCCTCGCGCTTCTCCTGGTCGGTGAGGGCCGCGGTGCGCAGGGCGAGGATCTCGTCGATCTCGGTGGAGTCGTACATGGCTCCGGCGCTCTCCGGGGCGATGGCCGGATGGTCCTCCAGGATGATCGGGGAGGACAGGACCACGTCGGCGCGGCCCGGCTCGCCGGCCAGCACGGGCCAGGTGTGCCGGTTGACGCAGGAGGCCACGGCCCCCTTCGCCCACTCCGGCGGGTCGGTCATCGACAGGAACGAGCCGGTGTCCAGGCCCAGCAGGAGGTGGGCGGCGACCAGTGACCGGGGCAGGGCCGCGTCCCGGTCGGCCGGTCCTGTGGCCGCCGGGGTCCACGGGCTGGTGTTCTCGACCACGGCGGTGAGCTTCACCACCCGGTACGGGCCGTCGAGTTCGGTGGTGCGCAGCCGTACGGCGCCCTCGACCTCCTCGGTACGCCGCACCAGACGGCCCAGGCACCGGCCGTCGGGGCCGAGGACGGGCTCGGTCTCCTCGCGCGCGGGGCGGCGGAACGGGAGGACGGCCTCCCCCTCGGCCAGCTCCGCCACGGGCACGGTCAGTTCGACGCGCTCCTCGGCGCCCTCGTCCCAGGGGACGAGCACGCGGTCGTCGAGGTGCAGCTCGGCGACGTCCGCGAAGCCGCCGCCGTTCAGGGCCTGTTGTACGGTGCGGCGCTGGGCGTGCAGGAAGCGGAGCTCGACGGTGAGGACGGCTTCGCCCTTGGGTTCCATCAGGATCTCGGTCTGCTGGAGGGCGTGTTCCCGGTGCGCGGGCCCCCAGGCCGGCGGGACCAGGACGCCGAACTGCCAGCGCAGCCGGTTCTTGGCGGCCGAGGCCCGGTACGGGTAGAGGACGTAGCCCTCGAAGAGGACCGCGTCGGCGATCTGGCGGGCGGTGTCGAAGCGCGACTCCGCCGCGGTCGTGGTGGTCATGGCGCCGCCCTCTCCGTGACGCGGGGTGCGGCGCCGCCCGGCCGGGCCGGGGCCGGCTGCGGTGGCTGCGCGACGACCGCGGCGTCGAGCAGGGCGCGTACGGTCGCCTCCCAGGAGGCGAGCGCGTGCCGCGAGCGGAAGGCCAGCAGGTCGGCCATGGTGTCCCGGGGCAGCTTCAGCCAGCCGCAGCCGGGGAAGTGCTGCTCGACCATCTCGTGCCACACGGCCACGGGCATCCGGTACGCGGCTTCGCGGTCCCAGGGCACGGGCTCGACGCGGAAGCCGCCGGCTCCGGTGAAGGCGGTGCCGGAGAACAGCATCAGCAGGGGCGCCTCGCCGTCCTCCAGGGCGCTGAAGTACCGGCTCGCGGCGATGTCCATGTCGTAGGTACAGGGCACGACGAGGTCGGTCTCGGTCTCGCCGGTGAAGCTGGGCACCATGGCGGTGACCTGGGCGAACTGGACCGGCTGGAGGGTGGTGCCCCAGCGGGAGCGCTCGCCGAACAGGTCGGCGAGGCCCTCGGCCTCGGCGGGGCCGTAGCCGCGCCGGGCCGGTTCGATGCGGATCTGGCAGCGCAGGGCGAGGGCGTGCACCCGGGCCTGCGGGTCGGCGGTGGTGATCCGCAGCCGGAACACGAGGGTGGGGCCGGCCGCGTAGGCGTCGGCGCGTACGCCGGTGCAGGTGAAGGTGAACTCCGTCATGGCCGCCGGACCCCCTCGGCGCTCTCCGCCGGGACCTTGGCCCGGCGCTCGACCTGTTCGAAGAAGGTCCGCAGCGCTGCCCGGGCCTCGGCGCCGCCGTCGAAGCCCTGCCACAGCAGGCGCATCCGCCCCACCAGCTCGTAGCAGACGTCGATCGGCACCAGGTGGCAGGTGGTGCGCCCCTCCGTGCGGTGCAGCAGCAGGGCCTCCACGTCGGGTTCGAGGAGGGCGGCGAGCCGGCTGGTGCCGAGGACGTTCTGCCAGGTCTGCGGGTCCAGCTCGCTCTCGGTGGCCCCGGCCGGGCTCGGGTAGAGCGCGACGAACCGGTCGAGGGCGGCGTTGCGGAAGAAGAACGCGACGCCGACCGGGATCTGGAGGAGTTCCCAGGCCCCGTCGTCGAGCGGCCGGCCGGGGTCGGTGAGGTAGCGGTCGGGGACGGCGCGGTAGCGGCCGGTGGCGGCGCCCGGCCGGTCGAAGAGCAGGGAGCAGGCCGTGCAGGCGCACACGAGCGCCCGCTTCTCGGTCTCGACCAGGTGGCGGTGGCCGTCCTCGGGGACGGCCACCCCGCACAGTTCGCAGCGCTCGGGCCGGGGCGGGCGCGGGCCGGTGAAGCGGCGCAGCCCGCGCGGGCCGCCCGCGCGCGCCGGTGCCGGGTGCCCGTTCACGGCACCTGCGCCGGGGCGGGCGGACGGGTGGAGATCTGGAGCAGGGCGGGCTGCGGGGCGGCGGCCGGTTCCAGTTCCACCCGGGTGACCTCGGGGGCGAAGCAGGCCAGGGCGTCCTCGATGCCCTGCTGGGCGGCCGCGCCCGTACTGGGGCAGCCGCAGCCGCTCCCGGCGGTCCGCGGGCGCAGGCGCAGCACGCCGGTGTCCTCGTCGAACCCGACCAGCTCCGGCGGGTCGGCCGCGGCGTCCAGGGCGCGGGCGATGCGGGTGTGGACGTCCTCGGGGTTGAGCTGGTGCAGGGCGAGGAGGCTCGCGACGAGTTCGTCGTCGAGCAGCCGGGCGAGCGGGGCGTCGCCGACCCGCTCGTCGCCGACCCGCTCGTCGCCGACCCGCTCGACGACGCGGGCGAGGCCCGCGCCGTAGAAGTCCATGAGGACGCGCACCAGTTCCTCGGCGGCGGCGCAGACCTCGCGGTCTCCGGTGGCGGCGAGGCGCTCCAGGACCTCCTCGACGCGCTGCCCGGCCTGCCGGGCGTCGACGGCGGCGCTCATCCGCCCAGTCCGCTCAGGCCGGTGGGGACGTGCATCTGCTTGACGGTCTTGCCGGGGCCGACGTACATGTGGACGCCGCAGGGCAGACAGGGGTCGAAGCTGCGCACGGCGCGCATGATGTCGATGCCCTTGAAGTTCTCCGGGGTGTTCTCCTCGAAGATCGGGGTGTTCTGCACGGCGTCCTCGTAGGGGCCGGGTGTGCCGTAGGTGTCGCGGGTGGAGGCGTTCCACGGGGTCGGCGGGTAGGGGTGGTAGTTGGCGATCTTGCCGTCGCGGATCACCATGTGGTGCGAGAGCACGCCGCGTACGGCCTCGGTGAAGCCGACGCCCAGGCCCTCGTCCGGGACCTCGAACTTCTCCCAGGTCTGGGTGCGTCCGGCGCGGACCTCGGCGAGGCCCTTCTCGGCGCAGTGCAGGGCGATGGCGGCGGCGTACGCCTGGAAGTACGTGCGGGCGCGGTTGCGCTCCAGCGCGTTGCTCCACTTGGGGATCTTCCACTCGAAGCGGGTCTCGGGCTTCGTCATGGTGCGCGGCAGGGTGATGACGACGCTGTGGCCGGTGGCCTGCACGTAGTCGGTGTGGACGAGCCCGGACAGGGCGGTGGACCACAGGCGGGCGAGGGGGCCGCCGCCGGTGTCGAGGGCGAGGTGGTCCTTGCCGTCGAACCAGCGGGGGGACATCACCCAGCTGTACTTGTCGTCGAAGTTCCGCTTCTGCGGGGCGGGGATGGTGTGCTGGTTCCACGGGTGGCGGGGGTCGACCGGGTTGCCGAGCGGGTCGTGGGTGACGAACTGCTCCTGGCCCTGCCAGTCGTCGTAGTACGAGCTGCCCAGCAGGATGCGGATGCCGAGGTTGATCTCGGTCAGGTCGTTGGTGACCAGCTTCCCGTCCACGACCACGCCCGGGGTGACGAACATCTTCCGTCCCCAGTCGGTCATGTTGGCGTACGTGAAGTCGCAGTGCTCGGGGTCGTTGAGCGCGCCCCAGCAGCCGAGCAGCACGCGCCGCCGGCCGACCTCCTCGTAGCCGGGCAGGGCCTCGTAGAAGAAGTCGAAGAGGTCGTCGTGGAGCGGGACGACGCGCTTCATGAACTCGCAGTACCGCATGAGGCGGCTCATGTAGTCCGTGAAGAGCTGGACGGAGGCGATGGTGCCGACGCCGCCCGGGTAGAGGGTGGAGGGGTGCACGTGGCGCCCCTCCATCAGGCAGAACATCTCCCGGGTGTAGCGGCTGACTTGCAGCGCCTCGCGGTAGAACTCGCCCTCGATGGGGTTGAGGGAGCGCATGATGTCGGCGATGGTCTTGAAGCCGTGCTCGCCGGCGTGCGGGGCGGGGGTGCGCTCGGCCAGGTCCAGGACGCCGGGGTTGGTCTCGCGGACCATCTTCTCGCAGTAGTCGACCCCGACCAGGTTCTCCTGGAAGATGTTGTGGTCGAACATGTACTCCGCGGACTCGCCCAGGTTGATGATCCACTCGGCGAGGTGGGGCGGCTTCACCCCGTAGGCCATGTTCTGGGCGTAGACGGAGCACGTGGCGTGGTTGTCACCGCAGATGCCGCAGATGCGGCTGGTGATGAAGTGCGCGTCGCGGGGGTCCTTGCCGCGCATGAAGACGCTGTAGCCGCGGAAGACCGAGGAGGTGCTGTAACACTCCGCGACCTTCTTCTGCTTGAAGTCGATCTTCGTGTGGATGCCGAGGCTGCCCACGATCCGGGTGATCGGATCCCAGGACATCTCCACCAGGCCACTGCCGTCTCCGGCCGCCTTCGTCTTCGGTGCCATCGTGTCTGCCGTGACCCTTCTTCGGTGCGGGAGGGGGCGCCGGGGGGCGCCTCGGGCCGGACGGCCGACGGGGCGCCCTCCGGTTGCGGGTGGGCGGGGGTGGTCACCAGGGCGGTCGGTAGCCCGTGGTCAGCTTCTCGCCGGTGTGGCGCCACTTGGGCTCCTGGTCCACGGTGTGCGCCGTGATCGCGCGGAGCTTGCGGATGACGGCCCCGTACGCCCCGCTCGCGGCGCTGGACACCTTGCCGCCGGGGGGTTCGTCCATGAAGGGCATGAACTTGTCGGGGAAGCCGGGCATCGTGCAGGCGATGCAGATGCCGCCGACGTTCGGGCAGCCGCCGATGCCGTTCATCCAGCCGCGCTTGGGCACGTTGCACTTGACGACCGGCCCCCAGCAGCCCAGCTTGACCAGGCACTTCGGGGAGTCGTAGGTGTGGGCGAACTGGCCCTGCTCGTAGTAGCCGGCCCGGTCGCAGCCCTCGTGCACGGTCGCGCCGAAGAGCCAGGTGGGACGCAGCTTGTCGTCGAGCGGGATCATCGGGGCCGAGCCGGCGGCCTGGTAGAGCAGGTAGGTGAGCGTCTCGGAGAAGTTGTCCGGCTGGATCGGACAGCCCGGTACGCACACGATCGGGATGCCGGCCTTCGACTTCCAGTCCCAGCCCAGGTAGTCGGGCACGCCCATGGCGCCGGTCGGGTTGCCCTCCATGGCGTGGATGCCGCCGTAGGTGGCACAGGTGCCGATGGCGACGACGGCGAGGGCCTTGGGCGCCAGCCGGTCGAGCCACTCGCTGGTGGTGATGGGCTGGCCGGTCTCCGGATCGTCGCCGAAGCCGCACCAGTACCCCTCGGGCTTGATGCTCTCGTTGGGGATGGAGCCCTCGACGACGAGCACGAAGGGGTCGATCTCGCCGCGCTCGCCCTTGAAGAACCACTCGATGAACGTGTCCGCGCCGCCGATCGGTCCGCATTCGAAGTCGATCAGCGGCCAGTGCACGGCGATCTTGGGCAGGCCGGGGAGGACGCCCATCACGATCTCCTCGATGCTGGGCTGCATCGCCGCCGTCAGGGAGACGGAGTCGCCGTCGCAGCTCAGCCCCGCGTTGATCCAGAGGATGTGGATCGGGGGGTCCTCTGCCGGGGCAGGTGTCGCTGCGTTCATGGGATTCCTCCTCGGGGAGGGTTCAGGAAGGGTTTCGGGGCGGTCGGGAGGTCGGGGAGGTGGAGCGCTCCGGGGAGGGGCGCGGCGGGGCCGGGCGTTCGGCCTCACCCTTCTTGCTAACAGCCCGGCGCCTCCCGCGCCCCGTCATGTACGGCCATTGCGGTGAACGGCCGCTGCCGGGAGGGCAGCGGCGCCGTGTGCCGGCCCGGCACGGCCCGCGCGAGGTGGGGCGGGGTGACGGCCGGGGTCTCCTTGCGCACGAAGGCCCGGCGCAGGGCGTGGTAGGGCGCGGCGGGGTCGTCGAAGGTCGCGCGCATCGGGGCCAGCTCCGCCGCGCGGTACGCGGCGAGCGGCCGCTCCGCCTCGTCGCGCTCGCGCCGGGCCTTCTTCGCCGCGATCCGGGCGGGCGTGGCGGGGAGCGCGGCCAGGCGGGACGCGAGCAGTGCCGTCTGCGCGGCGAAGGCCCCGGGGGCGCACGGGACCGTACGGTCGACCAGGCCGAGCCCGAGCGCGGCCTGCGCGCTCAGCGGCAGCGCCTCGGCGGTGAGGCGCTCGGCGACACCGGTGCCGACGCGGCGGGGCAGGGTGTACGTCCAGTACTCGGAGCCGGTCAGCCCCATGAGCCGGTAGTGCGGGTTCAGGACCGCGCCGGAGCGGCACCAGACCTCGTCGGCCGCGAGGGCGAGCATGGCCCCGCCGGCGGCGGCGTTGCCTCCGAGGGCCGCGACGACGAGCCGGTCGGTGGTGGTGAGGACGGCTTCGACCAGGTCGTCGATCGCGTTGATGTTGGCCCAGGACTCCGCGGCCGGGTCGGCGGCCGCCTCGATGACGCCCAGGTGGATGCCGTTGGAGAAGAAGTCGCGGCCGCCGCCGAGGACGAGGACCGAGGTCGGGCGGGCGCAGGCGGCCCGGTAGGCGTCCAGCAGGCGCCGGCAGTGCGCGGTGCTCATCGCGCCGCCGGGGAACGAGAACGACAGGAAACCGGTGGCCCCCTCCTCCCGGTAGCCGATGTCGGACCAGGTCCGGCGGCGCGGGTCGGTGTCCCGGGCGGTCTGGAAGGCGATCCCCTCAGCGGCCTGGAGGTCGGACACGCTGGG